>CAYSZU010000015.1:0-19603 GCA_964435635.1 uncultured Muribaculaceae bacterium | reverse complement strand
CATTATATGTCCAGTAATTGCCTTTAATATAATAAGTAACTGTTTTATTGTTTTCGGTTATTCTAACTAAATCAAGGTTACCTTTTTCAAATCTTAAAGGAGTTGGTATTCTATGAGCAAGAAAAAAGAGTATGTTCCATTAGAAGAATATGAAATATATTATGTTGATATAAAAGATGTGATGAAGTCGAAGAATATATCTCAAAATGTTTTATCAAAAATTACCGACTTGTCTATAAATACAATTAGAAGTTATTATCACTCTAATATTAAAAGAGTAGATTTAGATGTAATATCTAGGATATGTACAGCACTAGAATGTGAAATAAAAGATATATTAGTGAAAAAATAAACGATTAAGATTTAAGTCCTAATCGTTATTTTATTGAAAAGTTATTCAGACATTATTACCTTTAAGAAAGTCTTCTTACCTTTCTGAATAATTAGTTCATTATTTTTAAAAGTTGATTTAGTTATTAACATTTCAGAATTTAAAACCTTTTCTTGATTAACAGAAATACCATTACCATCAATTAGTCTTCTTGCTTCTCCTTTTGAAGAAGTAATTCCAACTTGAACTAAAAGGTCTGTTATCAATGTATCTTTAAAATCTGTTAGTGTAAAATTAGGCATATTATCAGATGTACCTAATCCACTAAATATTTCATCAGCAGTTTGTTTAACTTTCAATGCTTCTTCTTCGCCGTGAACTAATTTTGTTACTTCAAACGCCATTAGTTTTTTTGCACTAATAATATCTGTTTTACAAAGTTCTTTAATTTCATCTATATCCATTCTAGTGAAAAATGATAGTAATCTTTCAACATCTTCATCAAAAGTATTAACAAATGCTTGATAAAATTCGTAACTATCCGTTTTTTCACGCGATACCCAAAGTGTGCCATTAGCAGTTTTGCCCATTTTTTCGCCATCTGCTTTTACTAACAAAGGACAAGTTAAGCCAAAAATATTGCCAACTTCGTGTCCATCGTGATACTCTAATTTTCTTCCTAGGTCAACACCTGCAACTATATTTGCCCATTGGTCTGAACCTCCGATTTGTAAAATACAGTTATTATTTTCTTTTAAAACTATAAAGTCAAATGCTTGCATAAGCATATAACCCATTTCTAAAAAAGTTAATCCTCCATTTTCAATTCGTTTTTTATAACAGTCTGTTGCTAGCATCTTATTTACATTAAAATGTACTCCAACTTCACGCATAAAATCCACATAATCTCTACCCTTAAACCAATCAGCATTATCCACGATTAAAGTATCTTCTTTAACAAATCTTTTTACCAAATCTTTAACTTCTTTTTTGTTGTATTCCACTTGTTCTTTGGTAAGCATAGTTCTCATATCAGACTTACCAGTTGGGTCGCCTATTAAAGCCGTAGCACCTCCAATTAGGATAATAGCATTATGCCCAAAATCTTGTAACCATCTTGCCATAGTTAAAGCAAAGAAATGCCCTATGTGTAGACTATCAGCAGTTGGGTCAATTCCTAAATAAAATGTAATAGGTTCTCCATTTAATAATTCAATTATTTCTTTTTCGTGTGTTATTTGGTACACGTAACCCCTTTGTTTAAGTGTTTCAAAACAATTCATATTATTTTCTCCTTTCAAATTTGCTTTATTACGATAATAATAATCACTGTCCATAAAACCACCTCCTTTAAATAAAAAACCCGAGCAAATCATTCATCAAGAACGAGTTTACCCGTGGTACCATCTTTTTTATAGTTTATTTAAAAACTATCACTTTTACATTCTTAACGCGAATTAACGGTTAAATTCATAGCACGTAATTCATTATCAAATATTATTAGTTTCCACCAAACACTAACTCTCTATAAATATAAAATTGATAACTACTTCAAACTAATCATTATTTAACTACAATTTTATTATATGTTATTTTTCAAAAAGTAACAACTTATTTGTCATTACTTAATGATTTATAGACTGCGAACCCACCTAAATAATAGACAATGTTCGTATATAAACTAAATGGTGCACGTAGAGGGACTTGAACCCCCACGGATTGCTCCACTAGATCCTAAGTCTAGCGCGTCTACCAATTCCGCCATACGTGCATAAATTTTTCGTCTTGCAAAATAAATTATTACTAAAAAAGTTAGCTCTAACTTTTGTTTTTACAAAACAAATAAATTATACTACAGATATATTGTTCTTGGCAATGTTTTTTTAATATTTTGTAATATTACTTTTAAAAAAAACATACTTTTTTAAAAGTATGTTTAATTATTAAAATGATATTCTATTTTTTTTCTTCTTGTATATTATTACACCGCTAGTTGTTAAAACTATCGTAAGGCCAATAAGACCACCATATATGTATAAATTTTTATTTGTTTCAGTTTTTTCAGGATCTTTCGTTTGCTCGGCTTTTTTAGCAACTACCTCTTCTTGTGTTAATACTTTTGCATTGGCATCAGCTAAGACATATTCTGAGCAACGTTCTAGTTCAAAAGTAATATATCCGTCTTCATCAACGACGATAATTTGTTGAACTACTTCAGCTAATGATTTTTGAATTAAGTCAGCATCAGCTTCATTTACAGTCCCGTTTTGATCATAATCGGCCGCCTTTAGAGCTTCAGCATCTAGTTCACGCATGCCTAATAAATACTGTCTTAAGATTGTTACATCTAAGATTGTTACTCGACCATCTTTATTAACATCCCCCAAGCCAACCATTCCAACCGCTTCGGTATTATTACCTAATGATTTTTGAATTAAATCAGCATCAGCTTCATTTACAGTCCCGTCTAAATTATAATCGGCCGCCTTTAGGGCTTCAGCATCTAGCTCACGTGTGCCTAATAAATATTGTCTTAAGATTGTTACATCTAAGATTGTTACTCGACCATCTTTATTAACATCCCCTAACCCATATGGATTATAAACGTTATCTAAAACAGCATCACTTGGTAGATAATGATAAATGTTTAATTTAGTTCCTGGAGCAAATTTATCGCCAACATAAAGGCTAATTTTTGCTTTACCATTAAGTTCACCATGATGATCAAATGTTACTATCATTACTTTATCTTTTAAGTCATTACTGTTAGCAAATAAAGTCATAATTTCTTCTTCATTTTCTGAATTATCAAGTGTTATTGCAGTATTAACATCAATGATTACTGGTTTTCCATCTTTGTCATACATTGTCCAACTATATTTTAGTTTATTATTTTCAAAATATTCACCATAAAAATTATTAATGTTTTTTTCATGCAAATTATTTATTGAAGAATCAGCCGAAACGATTTTATCATTTTCGCCTAAATCTATTTGAACATCTTCAATAATGGTAGTTCTAACATTTGTTTTTGGAAAATCAAATATTTTAATTGCCTCAGCAGTATCAAATTCACTCTTTTCATATGTTCTTGAGCCATCAATTAAACTGCTTTTAGTTCCTTCGAAAATAGCAATTCCGCCGCCATAAGAGTAACGTTCAGCACCGTATGCAGTACCAGCTAATGGCATCGCTGAACTACAAATTTCTAAAAATTTATAATTACGGAAAAGATAATCCTCATTCGCATTATAATATCTATAATCTTTATTCTCTAGGGCATTTCCCTCATTTTGTTTAAAATAGTAATAATTAGTACCATCTTTTATATCATGATAATCAATGTTTACTTGCATATATTCATAAACATTATTATACTTTTCACCAAAAACTTTATTTATTTCGCTTCTTTTTAATGATACATAAAATGTTTTAGAAGGGCTGTCATATCTTGCTGAAACGCCTTTAACTGTCACTTGTTCACGATTATGGGCATTAACCATATCAGTATCAATATGAACTGAAACATAAACCTTTCTACCATCAACATAAATCAGGGTCTTGTTATTTAAGTTGGCTCGATCCGCTTCGCTCGCATTTACGTTTGTAAGGCAAAAAATACTAGCAACTATTAATAACAATAATATTTTCATTTTTTTCATTTTCTACTCTCCTTAGTTTCAATGTTAACACCCTAATTATTATTTATAAATAAATAGATGAACTCTTTACAATTAAAAAAAGTTTATCTAATATAAACTTTTTTAATAACTTGTGGTGGACCTCGTAGGACTCGAACCTACGACCGCCCGGTTATGAGCCGGATGCTCTAACCAACTGAGCTAGAGGTCCATTACTTGATAATAATAACATACTATTTTGGGGGTTGCAATATTTTTCCAACATAAAAAGCACTAATTACTAGTGCTTAATTACTTATAGATATTACTTATTAAGCATATTAAGCAAGTCGATTTTAAACATATCTTTTGAAGCATTTGCTTTTGATATCATTATTCCTTTATAAGTTGCTAATTCTGATTTATGACCTTCTAATAAAATATCAGCTGGTGTAATTGATGATAACATAACAGTTGTTTCATTCTTATAAACGGTATAAACTAATTTAACTTCACCATGAACTTGACTAAAAGTTTTATCACTTGGTAATTTTAATTCATATGTTTCAGTATTAGCTTTCTTATTCTGAGAAACTAACTTTCCTAAGAATTTACCGTTACGTAAAGCTGGATAATATTCAAAATTTAATTTTTTAAACGCTAACATATTGTATTTTTTTAGCGCTCTTTCTAGTTTCTTATACTCGTTGTCATTGATGTAATCCAAAATGAACCCCTTCATATAATATACCCCCTAATTTCCTGAATGATAAAATTATAGCATAAAACAAAAAAAATGTCAACTAAGTGTCTATCAATTATTATATTTGGAACATAAATATACCAAGGATATTATTGGCTGTCAATCTTTAAGTAAGCAATGGTACACCCCTCATTTAAGTTATATAAGCCATATTTTAAGATCTTTTGATTAGCCTTTAAAGTCTGCGCCACAGCCTTCTTTAATTTACCGCTGCCCTTGCCATGAATAATTAAAACCTTAGGTTGTTGTAATTTATAATTATCATTTATAAAATCATTAACAATAAAATTAACTGAAGCAGTTGTTTCACCGTGAACATCTAAAACAGGAATATTATGAATAAATGGGTCTTTAATAGTTTTGATCATATATTTTTTGCACTTCTTCTAATTTTGGAATTGAAAGCCTAGTCCCGATTTTTTGTAGTGATAGACCCGCCGCAATATTACCAAATTTAACTGCTTTTTCAAGATCCCAATCATTAGCAAGACAATAAGTGAATGCCCCTTGAAAAATATCACTGGCACCAGTTATATCAACAATTGGTACTTTTAAAGCAGGACTTACCTTGATTTTATTATCTAAAAGGTATAGCGCCCCTTTTTCTTCAAGCATTACAACAATTTGTTGATTATCATATTTTTCTTTTAACTTTTGATAAACATTAATTAGCGTTGCTGGTTTTGTATAATCAATTACTAACCCAGCTACTGCTTGGGCAAAAGTTTTAGAGCAAATAAGATAATTAGCTTTTTTACTTAATTCTAATATTTCTCTAGTTGGATAAGAAGCGTTAACAACACTTATCGCTTTAGGAAACATTTCAATTGTTTTCTTTGATGCACTATAATCATAGCCGTCGGTATAGATTAAGTCAGGAGAAAAGTCAAACTCTAATTTTTTAAGCGTTGTATACTGATCATTAATATTAAATAAAGTTCTAGTACTATTCTTTTGATTAATCATAATAATTGAAACCGAAGTATCACGACTAAAAGATGGTTCAAGATATTTAGTGTTTAAACCAATTGCTTCAAATTCACTTTTGATTCGGTTCCCATACATGTCATTACCAATAACTGAAGCAATTGTTGCTGGGCAGTTCCACTTACCTAATAAATAGGCACAATTAGATGCCGCTCCACCACCGCAGGCGACCGTTTTCTCAAACTTATTCTTAGTATTCTCTTTTGGAAATTCATCAACCATGATACTTAATTCATAAGATGAAAGACCTACACAAATTACTTTCTTCACCTTTATCACCCTTTATATTATCTTAATTATAATATACTTTAGCTTTTTTTTAAAGTTAAATATAAAAAGGTATACTATGAAGTATACCTTTTATATATTATTTTTCTCTAACAACCGCTTGCGCCGCTGCTAATCTAGCAAGTGGTACTCTAAATGGTGAGCAAGAAACATAATCTAAACCAATGCGATGACAGAATTCTACCGAACTTGGTTCACCACCATGTTCACCACATAAGCCTAAATGAAGATCAGCTCGACCTTGACGTCCTCTTTCAACAGCCATTTTAACTAGTTGGCCTACTCCTTCTTGATCTAACTTAGCAAATGGATCACTTTCAAATATTTTGCAATCATAGTAGTCATTTAAGAAATTACTAGCATCATCGCGTGAGAAACCATAAGTCATCTGAGTTAAATCATTTGTTCCAAAGCTGAAGAATTCGGCTTCTTTAGCAATCTGATCAGCTATTAGAGCAGCTCTTGGAATCTCAATCATTGTTCCAACTTTATACTTTAAAGAAACATTTTCTTTTTTAATGATAGCATCAGCTGTATCACAAACTACTTTTTTAACATACTTTAATTCTTTAACATCACCAATTAATGGGATCATTATTTCTGGAACAACATTCATGCCCCTTTTATTAACATTAATTGCTGCTTCAATTACCGCTTTTGTCTGCATAACGGCAATTTCTGGATAAGTAACGGCTAGTCGACAACCACGATGGCCCATCATTGGGTTAAATTCTTTTAACGACTCAATTTGGCTTTTTAAAGCTTCAAAGGTAATTCCTAAACTTTCGGCCAGTGGTTTTATTTCAGCATCAGTATGAGGCAAGAATTCATGTAGTGGTGGATCTAAATATCTAATAACAACTGGATATCCAGCCATTGCTTCAAATATCTTTTCGAAGTCATCTCTTTGATAAGGGAAGATCTTTGCTAAAGCTTCTTCGCGGGCTTCAACTGTTTCGGCCGAAATCATTCGACGGAAGTTAAAAATTCGATCTTCTTCAAAGAACATATGCTCAGTTCGACATAAACCAATTCCTTTAGCCCCGAATTTACGGGCTTGTAAAGCATCATTTGGGGTATCAGCATTAGCTCTAACTTCAAGACGACGAATATCATCTGCCCAAGCCATAAAGCCTTCAAAATCACCGTTTATTTCTGGTTCAACAGTTTTGATTTCACCACCATAAACATTTCCGGTGGAACCATCAATTGACATATAGTCGCCTTCCTTAAATTTAAGGCCACCTTTAGTTATTAAAACTTTATTAACTTCATCAATTTTTAATTCGCCAGCCCCACAGACACAGCAACGACCCATTCCTCTTGCAACAACTGCCGCATGAGAAGTCATTCCGCCTCGAAGCGTTAAAATACCATTAGCATCGTTCATTCCTTGAATATCTTCAGGTGATGTTTCTAAACGAACTAATAAGGTTTCTTCTTTACGTTCACGAGCCGCTGAAACAGCTTCCGCTGTAAAATATATTCGCCCGGTTCCAGCTCCTGGTGAAGCTGCTAAACCAGTTGTTAAAACTTCTGCATCTTGTAGTGCTTGTTGATCAAAAGCCGGATGTAATAATTGATCTAATTGCTTTGGTTCAACTTTTAAAATTGCTTCTTCTTTAGTAATTTTACCTTCATTTACTAAATCAACGGCTATTTTTAAAGCTGCTTGAGCAGTTCTTTTACCATTACGAGTTTGTAGCATAAATAGTTTACCATTTTCAATAGTAAATTCCATGTCTTGCATATCTTTATAATGTTCTTCTAATTTATGAGCAATCTCATTAAATTGTTTAAATACTTCAGGCATTACCTTAGCTAACTCAGAAATTGGTTGAGGAGTTCTAATTCCTGCTACCACATCTTCACCTTGGGCATTAATTAGATATTCGCCATATAACTTGTTTTCTCCAGTTGATGGATCTCTTGTAAATGCCACCCCAGTTCCACTAGTTTCACCACGATTACCATAAACCATTTCTTGAATGTTTACGGCAGTTCCCCAAGAACTAGGAATATCATTCATACGACGATAAATATTAGCTCTTTCATTGTTCCATGATCTAAAAACAGCGGTAATAGCTTCAATTAATTGTTCTTTTGGATCTTGAGGAAAAGCTTCCCCAGCTACTTCTAGATATGCTTCTTTAAATTTGTTTGTTACTTCTTTCATATCTTCAGCTGTTAGTTCAGTATCAATTTTAACTTTTTTAGCAACTTTTATCTGTTCTAAAAGATGCTCAAACTTACTTTTACCATAACCTTTAACAACATCGGCATACATCATAATTAAACGACGATAAGAATCATAGATGAATCTTGGATTCTTTGTTTCCTCTGCAAATGATGCTGCTACTTCATCGTTTAAACCTAAATTTAAAACGGTATCCATCATTCCTGGCATACTGGCACGAGCTCCCGAACGAACTGAAACTAGCAACGGATTTTTTTTGTCGCCTAATTTCTTGCCGGTTAATTCTTCTAACTCTTTTACTTTGGTATGAATCTCGGCTTCAATTGCTTGATCAATTTTCTCACCATCTTCATAATATTTGGTACAAGCTTCAGTTGTTACGATGAAGCCACTTGGAACTGGCAGGCCAATATTAGTCATTTCGGCTAAATTAGCTCCTTTACCACCCAATAAGTTTTTCATTTCTTTGTTACCTTCACTAAATAGGTAAACATATTTTGACATTTTTTTCCTCCTTGCATAAATACTGCAAAAGTATTATAACATATTTTTATTAAGATTAACTATCTAGTGTAATCTTTTTGGCTTTTTTGACACTATTTTGGCATTTTTGAACGGGGATGTGATTTTAAATAGACACTTCTTAATCTTTCATTGCTAATATGCGTATATATTTGGGTTGTACTTAAACTAGCATGACCTAATAGTTCTTGCACACTTTTTAAATCAGCACCTTCATTTAATAAATGAGTTGCAAAAGTATGACGCAACGTATGGGGTGATACTTTATGCTTTAAACAAGCGCTTTGAACTAGTTTATTTATTATCTGTTGAATGCCGCGCGCTGATAGCTTTTTACTTTGATTATTAATTAATAAATATGGGCTTTCTTGGCCTTTGATTAAAAGAGGACGCTCATTAGTTAAGTAATTATTTAAGTAATCTAACCCATAATCACCAAAATAAACGATTCGTTCCTTACTACCTTTTCCCATTACTTTAATAGTACGATTATGAAGATCGATATCATTAATTGCTAGATTACTTAATTCATTTACTCTTAAGCCAGTATCATATAATAATTCAATAATTAATAAATTCCTTAAACCGTATTTTTTTGTAAGGTCAATACTATTAAGGAGTAATTCCATTTCATTGTATTCTAAATAGTTTGGTAATTTATGTTCTTTTTTAGGATTACGAACTAATTTAAAATAATTAGTTTCAACTTGGCCATTCATGAATAAAAAACGATAATAACCCCTTAAGCAACTCAATAATCGCGAAATGGAACTACGAGAATATTTTTGCTCATCTAAATATTTCAAAAATAGTCTAACTTGGTCTTTATTAATTAATAAGTAATTAATTTTATTCTGGTCAAGATATTTTTGATAGATTAATAAATCCTGATGATAACTTTTGATTGTTGTCATTGGATATTTTTTTTGATCTTTTAATTCATCTAAATAAGCCATCATCATTTGTTCCATTTAGCTTCACCATTATCAGTATAGCAATTAAAAAAAGAAGATTCAATCTTCTTTAAATAATCCTCTAAATGGTGGGTTAGCTAATTCATCGTCTAAAACCCTTGTTTTTGTTCTGATTAAAAAATCTTTTAAGTAATCACGACTTGCTCCAGCTAGTTCCGGATACATTTCCAAAAGCTCATCCCAAGTATAAGTCTGCTCAAAGTCATCATCATCATCATAAATTAAATCAGCAGTTGTAATTGAAGACTCTACCTCTTTAATGTCTTTAATACTAGTAACTTTTGTCCTTACTTTGTTTTCTAATGGAAAATGAAAATTTTTATATACCCGAGAAAGGGTCCCAAAACTATAGCTTTTTACTTTTTCTTCTGCAACAAACTTATTGTCAATTAAAAACTGTTGTTTTTCGCGCATTAATTTTAAGAAAATAGCCGCAGTTTGATTCATCCCCCATGAGTCAATAACTTGGTGATCCCAAGTGGTATGTTCTTTTAATAAAGCTTTCATTTGTGCAACATCATACATCGGCTTATAAATCCTTTTTTAATTTTAAGCCAGCTTCGTCAATCTCTTCAACTATAATATTTTTTTTAAGTTGACGGTTAATAAATAAACCTAAATTACGACGTTCAATATATGGTAATTCTTTTATTCTTGTTAAACCAATTACTAATTGGTTGAAGCGATAGCGTTTTATATTTTTTATTATATATAATAATTCGGTAAATAATAATGATTTATCATCACTTTTGTAATACTTAGTATATAGTCTATTTAAAAGATTAGAATTATCTTTATTTTCAATAATAAAATTTTCAATAAATTCAGGTTCAATACTTTCTTTTTCGTTTTCATAAAGAATCCCATCATCTAGTTTACGCGTCTTATTATCAACAAAAATAATAACCGGCGCATAAGCCGCTTCTTCTTCTTGAATTGCTCCTGTTTTAACCAATTCTTCCATAAAAGCTTCTTCTTCATAAAATGATGTATAGCGATCTATTTCTTCTAAACTAGGATGGCGACTAATATTTTGCCCATCCGGCTTGTTTGCTAAATTAGCTTCATATAAGGGCGTTAATTGCCAATGAATTGGGTAATAATCACCATGATTTTTTTCAATTGCAATAGAATATTGAGTCATTCTCTTCGCTCCCCTCTTAGGAATTAAATTAATATATCATTTTATAATAATTTTGTCAAGATTAAGCATATTTAGTCAATAATCTGAAGTTTTTTCTCGTAATTAGATCAATATCCCCCTAATATAGCTTTTTTCAATTGCAAAAATTGGAATGTTTTGATAGAATTGTAAATGGATTTAAGAAAGGAGATATTTATGCCAAATCTTAAAAGTTCTAAAAAGTCTGTTAAAGTAATTGCTAAAAAAACAGCTAATAATCATGAGTTAAAAGCTCGCGTTAAAAATGTTATTAAGAAATGTGAAAAAGCAATTAGCGCTAAAGATCTTGAAAAAGCAACGGTAACGTGCAAAGATGTCCAAAAAACTCTTGATCGTGCGACTAGCAAAGGTTTAATTAAAAAAAATACAGCTGATCGTCAGAAATCAAGGTTAAGTAAAAAAGTTAAAGATTTGAAGTAATCAATTGATTACTTCATTTTTTAATGCTAAAATTGATTTATGGTGAGATAATGAAAAAATTGCTTTTTCCAATTATAATGGTAGCTATTTTAATAATTACCGTCATTAATATTAACCCGATTGCCAACTATTTTGCTGGCTTTTTAGAAGTACGAAAAAACGTTATTATTCTACCCGGTAATCAATACACCAAAGATACCGATTTTCTTTTTGTTCAACAGAGTAATGATTTCATTCCTTACAGTTATCAGGACTTATTAAATATTATTTATAGTGTTTTAGATAAAGGCTGGATTAATTTTACTTTCTATTGTCCAACCGAGTACTTAGATTGTATTAATGATGTTAAAAGTATTACTGAGGATCAAAACATCTTAACTCATATTAATAATTTTGTTCATCCTTATAATAGTTTTAATAACATAAAAACTATTTATGATAATTCAGGTGAAGTAAATATTATTATTAATCATCTTTATTCGGCCAAAGATATTACTAGTCTTAATCAAAAGGTTGCGGCCGTAACTGATGAATTAATTACATCAACAATGAATGAAGAAGAAAAAGTTTTAGCAATCCATGATTATATTATTAAACAAACAAAATATGATGAAGCTCGTAATGAAGGTAATTATACGCCATATAAATCAAATATTGCCTATGGCGCATTATTACAAGGTTTTGCTGTTTGTGGTGGTTATGCTGATGCAATGGCTATCTTCCTTCATGATTTTGCGATTGATAATTATAAAGTTGCGAGTGCTAAACACGTTTGGAATGCTGTTAAAATTGATAATAAATGGCTTCATCTTGATTTAACCTGGAATGACCCCGTTAGTAATAATGGCGTTGATAATCTATTTCATACCTATTTTTTAGTAACTGATTATGAAATGGCTAGTATTGATGCTGGTAGCGAAGATGTTCTTAATCATATATATGATAAAAATATCTATTTAGAATTTAATTAAGACGCTTTTTCAAGCGCCTTTTTCGATGTATTCATTAACTTCAATAATTGTTTTTTCAAAGTCTTCAAAATTAACTTCAAACCATTTAACAGTAAATTGGTTATTAAACCAAGTATATTGCCGTTTAGCGTATTTTCGAGAATTCTTTTTAATTAATTCGACCGTTTCGGCCCAGCTTAGTTCTTTATTAAAATATTGATATATTTCTTTATAACCAATCCCACTATTAAGTGGTCTAGTATTAATTTCTTGGCGATAGAAAAATTCTACTTCTGCTTTTAAACCAGAGTTAATCATTTGCTCTACTCTTTGATCAATTATATTATATAATTGATCCCGCTTAGTTGTTAAACCAATCATTTTAAAATCATATAAAGGCAGTGGCATAGTTTTAGCTACTGCTTTTTTTGATAAGAATCTTAATAAACGTTGGCGATTATTAGGATGAATAATCATTGCTGGGTCTTTTTTTAAAGCCATTTGATATAACGTTTCATTATCGTAATTGATTAATGAAGCATCTTCTTCCTCTGGTAAAAAGTGATAATCATATAAGGCTGCTTTAATATATAAACCAGTGCCCCCAACTATAATAATATTTTTATCCTGCTGTTGATCTAAAATTTTTCGGCAATCTTTTTGGTATTCGGCAACATTATAATCATCATAAACGGTGCATATATCAAAAAGATAATGTTTAATTGAGCCTTTTTCTGCCTTAGTTACTTTAGCCGTCCCAATATCGAGACCTTGATATACTTGCATTGCATCGCCATTAACAATAATCGCTTGATACTTCTTTGCTAAAGCTAAAGATAATTTTGTTTTACCAACGCCTGTTGGTCCAACAATTACAATAATCATAACTCACCTCAAATCTAATAATAAATTTTAACTAATTCTTTTAAATAAACGTTCTAATTCAGTAATTGAATATTTAATGATTGTTGGCCTACCATGGGGACAATTATAGGGATTATCAGTTAAAACTAGTTCCCGAAGTAATTCTTCCATATTTGGTAAACTTAGTGAAGTATTCCCTTTAATACTTAGCTTACAAGCTAAAGTAATTGCCATGTTTTCATTAAACTTTACAACATCAAAGGCAGTTCCGCTCATAATAATTAAATCAATTATCTTTTGAATTGATTCTTGCTCATAACCTTCTTTTAGCCAGGTTGGATGTTCACTAATTCGATAAGTGTTTGGACCAAACTCTTCAATTTTAAACCCCATCTTTGTAAAAAGATCAAGATGCTGACTGATTAAAGTATAATCAGCGGGATTTAATTCAAATGTCATCGGTAATAAGGGAGCAATTTGTGTAATTTTATTGTTTTTTAAGGCCTTTAAATATTTCTCGTAGTTAATTCTTTCTTGGGCAGCGTGTTGATCAATTAAATACATCCCTTCATCATTCTCGGCAATAATATATGTACCATGAACTACCCCAATAGGATATAAGACTAAAGCTTTTATTTCTTGATTAGGAATTAACCCATTGGGCTCCTCCCCAAATGATAATGATAACTCGGTTAAATTAGTTACTGCTGCTTGATCAGGTTCATTAATCATATACTCTTGATTAGTAATCTGGGGAATTAATAAATGGTGATATAAAGAATCTTTAATAGTATTAGTAATTAAAGAACATAGTTCACTCATTTTACTCATTTTTATATCTTGTTTTGTCGGATGAATATTAACATCAATTAGCGTTGAATCAGTATTAATATTCAAGATTATTAGCGGATACTTATTATCAGGTTTATAAGTATAATAAGCATCATTAATTGCCCTATTTAGGTCGTTATTTTTGATAATTCGACCATTAACAATCGTTGTTATATGTTGACGATTAGATTTTAATAATTCTGGTTTGCCAATAAATCCTAAAATATCATAATCATCATTTTCATTTTTAATTTCTAACATTTTACTAGCAATATTTGCTCCATAGATTTCATGAATTACTTTAAGAAGATTATTGCTACCTGTGGTCTTTAAAAGTTGTTTATCATTGTTGGTTATTTTGAATCGAATAGCTGGATAAGCAAAAGCCATCTTTTCAATAAAAGCTAGCGTATTTGCTAATTCAGTTGTTTCATTTTTAAGATATTTTAGTCTGGCTGGCGTATTATAAAATAAATCAGTAACTTGAATGGTAGTCCCCTTTTTAGCATCACCTTTGCCTTGATTAACTAATTTACCACCCTTGATATTAATTATTGTTCCGACCTCATCTTGGCATGTCTTTAACATTACATTAGCTACACTAGCAATACTAGGTAAAGCTTCACCACGAAAGCCAAGGGTATCAATAAAGAATAAGTCATCATCTTTAATTATTTTGCTAGTTGCATGACGAAAAAAAGCTAAGAGCGCATCCTGCTCACTCATTCCTTCACCATCATCAATCACGGTGATTTCCTTTAAGCCCCCTTCTTTTAAATAAATAATTATTTCTTGGGCTTGGGCATCAATCGCATTTTCAACTAGTTCTTTTACAACCGAAGCACATTTTTCAACGACTTCACCAGCTGCAATCTTATTTGCTAAGTTTTCACTCATTACCTTTATCTTATTCATTAGATTCACCACTAAAACAAGAATTTCTGATTTCAATTAAGTCAGCATATTCCTGGTTAATTTTTATTTGGGTAGCTTTTTTAATATTTATAAACCCTAAGGTTTTAATAACTAAATCACTATTTGCTTTGATATCATAAACTGTTTCATTAACAATTTCTGATTGGTATATTCGTTTTAATATCACATTAGGTGGTAAATAAAAAGTAAAGCTGTTATAGTCTGGGCTACTAATTTGAAGGCTTTGATCAATTAAATAACTTTGATTAGGTTTATTTTGAAAAGTAATCGGTTTCAAAGCTTTCTTGGTAACTAGTTTCCCCGCATCACTACTTTTAGTATAAAAAGCTTGTTGATAGCTAAATCCAGGACAATCTATAATTGTTAAATCATCAATTTTTATTTTAATATAGTCTAAGGTTGTATTAGGAATAGGACTAGTAGTTAATTTATTGGCTTTAATGATTGAATTAATAAAGGTGCTTTTACCAGCATTAGTAAAGCCGACAACATATGCCTTTTTTAAATTGTTATTTAATAAATAACGAGTAATTAAATGACAATTAAAGCTCGTTTTAGAGCTGACAAATTCAATTGATTCACTTAGATTATATTCAGCGCGAAGCCAAGCAATTAAATTGTTTTTTTTAACACTCTTTGGCACAATATCATATTTACTTATGGCCAAAACCTTAGGACTTTTTATTTTATTAAATACGGTAATAATTTCATTATTAATATTTAAAAAATCAACTAGAAAAAAAACTACCGCTTGATCAGTATTTATTTTCTTAATAATCTTTTCATTATTAGCTGGGGTAAAGGCCGTTTCTCTAAATTGTTTATAATGAGTCAACTTATAACATCTTTCACAATACAAGGCGCTGGCTAATTTAGAACTTGGAACATAACCAACGATCGTTGGTTGCTCACTTTGAAGTAGTGACCCACAACCTTGACACTTAGTCATAATATTTTGTCCTCTCAAATAGTCCCCTTTTAGCCATCTTCCTATAAATTATTTTTTCAATTCGACGGTTAAATTTAGTGGTGAAAAAATCATTATTACTTAATGGATTAACAAGAATACTTGTCATCCCCATCCGGTTAGCCCCTAAAACATCAGCTAGTAATTGATCGCCAATTGCAGCAATAGCCGATACTTTATATGAGTATATTTTTAATACTTTATTGTATTTCTTTTTTAAAGGCTTTAAAGAATAACAGGAAGCATCAATATTTAGCTGTTCTTTAAAAGGTTGAACACGATTTTTACCTGCATTAGAAAAAATTATTAATTTAAAGCCTTTATCCTCAAGACTATTAAATAATTCTTTTACTTTTTTATCAGGTAAGTCTTCATTAACTGGAGCCATTGTATTATCCAAGTCAAATAATAGACATTTTATACCTTGTTTTTTTAGTTTATCATAATTAATTGTATATATACTTTTAGCGTATACATCCGGAATAAATATATCCATTTTTCTCACCTTTAAACTAATTATAACTTATCTAACCAAAAAAAACTATGATTATCATAGTTTTATTCACAATTCTGGTTTGTCTTATTAAATACTTTTAAACAATCTTGATCACCGCATAGATATCCTTTTTTAACATAGATAATGGTATTATCAGCTAAAGTTATTTGCTGGTCCTTAAATGTGTATGAACCGGTATTTATGGCCTCGTTATATAAAGCGTTATATAAGGAATAACTATTTTGCTTAAAATGATATATTGTAAGATTACTTTTAATTGTATTTTCTTTAACTTGATGAACTCCTGGTAATTCTTTTATATCTTTAATAACGGCTGAGATTTCTTGATTTATTGAAATATATACAAAATATGTATCATATAATTGGGTATCTTTATTTTCACTATTAGCAAAGTTTTCTTTACTAACGAAATCATAAGTAGCCATTCCTTTAATCGTTTTAATATATGCCTCAACCTTTTGTTTATCTGCTAGTTTATAATTATCACTTAAACTAATAATTAAACTACCAGTTGCATCATAGTTACACCAGTATCCTTCAATGGCTTTTTTATTCATAAACACAGTAATACCGTAATAACTAACAAAAGCAATTAATATTAGACCGAGAATAGCAAAAAATAGCTTATTTTTCATCTTTTACCCCGGAATAAATTCATATGTTCGTTTAGTCGTATGAACATTAAGATTATCAATCGTTAATTCATCAATTGTATAAAATCTTTGATATTCTTTTGTGCCTTCTTTGGCAACATAAATAGTATCATCCTGTAAATAATAATTATATGTTTCAATAACTAGTTTGCTCTCATCAAAAGCCTTCTTTTGCCCTTTATAGTAGCGACGATATAAGATATTACTTACGCGATCAAAACTAAGGTTAAGATAGGTATATTGATTATCATCTGTTTCGCTAAATAACCAATTATTTAATAAATCAAATTGATTACTATTAAGAATTTTAACAGTATCTTTATAAGGAATACTTAAAGTATAAAAATAAAATGCTTCGCCAATGAAACCGTTTTGGAAAGCTTTTTTAGCTAAGTTATAATAACTAGCTTTCTCTTTTTCTTTTTCGGTCAAATCTAAACTACGATATTTTTTACCTTTAATAATTGTAGCGATTGTATCATAATCAATTGTTTCAACTTGATTAATAACAACTCGCCCATTTTGAATGCACATTAACTGATTAACATATCCATCATTACCAAAAGCAGCGTTTAACATCTCATATTGTAATGCGTCTGAATATGATAAATCAACATAATAAATGTTTGAATCAGCAAATTCAATAACCTTATTTAAATTACTAATTAACTCTTCATATTCATCACTAGTTGAATCAGTAAGGACTAAAATCATATTACTCTTTGCCCCAAAAAAATCATAAGCATCATAACCAGAGATTTGAATTAATTCATGTTTAATGGTTTTGCCACACCCACAAGATGATAAGATAATTAGAAATAAACTACATATCATTATTTTAAATATTTTTTTCATTTAAACCTCCATTAGAAATATTATAGCACTAATATCTTAATTAGTAATTAATTAAATAATTTTAAAAACAACCAAATGGTTGTTAAAAATCGATTTTATCGACATCATCAACCATTTCCAATTGCTCTTCAATTGTTTGTCTGATGCGACGTTTATATAAGATAATCCGACGACGTAAGGTATCTGATTCAGTATGAACTTTTTCAGCTCTAATAAGAGCATCATTAATGATTCGGGAAGCATTTCTTCTGGCATCATCAACAACTGTTCGCGCCTCTTCTTTAGCCACGTTTTTAATTTGGTTAGAGGCATCTTCAGCCACGAAAATAGCTCTGTTTAGGGTTTTTTCCATACCAGAGTAATAATCACACTTATCTTTTAAAGCCTTTGTTTCTGCGTCTTTGGCTTTTAGATTATTCAACATTTTTTCATATTCAACTGTTACTTCATTAACAAAAGCATTTACTTCATTCTTATCATAACCGTTGATACTAGAGCTGAATTTTTTCATCTCTCACCTCAATTTACTATTTAGCTACTGCTTACCATTCAATTTCTTCTTCGATGTTATCTTTTTCTTTTCCACTACTGTCTTCGGTTATTTTACCCTCAACATCAATATTGTTTGGCGTACATAAATATATCCCAATGCCGATTTTTTCCATTTTACCAGCAATTGAATAAATACAACCGCTTAAAAAGTCAATAATCCTTTTAGCTTGGCTAGAAGTAACCCGTTTTAAATTAACTACAACTGTATTACGGTTTTTTAAATAATCAGCAATCTGAACACATTCAGAAAATGCTCTTGGTTCAAGAAGAATCATTTTGCTGCCAGTTACATCTGCTTCATCTACATAGAATTCATCTTCAGTCCCATTTATTCGATTATCACCAATATTTAAGAAATCTTTAATTTTTTCAAAAGCCATATAAATTAACCTCCTATTTATATCTTACTTATTATTATAGTTGATTTTAACTAATATATCAATAAGAAAACCTTGAATTTAAAAAACAAACTTATCTTTAAAATACTTTTCTAATTCATTAAGGGGAATTGTTTCTTGTCGCATTGTATCCCGATCACGAATTGTTACTAGATTATTGTTTAAGGTTTCATCATCGACGGTAAGAGAATATGGCGTTCCAACCGCATCATTTCTTCGATAACGTTTACCAATACTACCCGCATCATCATAATTACATTGGTATGTCTTACATAAATTAGCATATATTTCAGTCGCTTTATCACGATGAATTTTCTTGATTAATGGTAAAATTGAAATCTTAATTGGCGCTAACACCGGATGAATTTTTAAGACTTCTCTTTCTTCCCCACTAGCCATTGCTTCTTTTTGATAAGCATCACATATAAAAGCGAGAATAACCCGATCTAATCCAAGGGCTGGTTCAATACAATATGGTAAATAACGGGTATTATCTTCCGGATCAATATAAGTCATATCTTGATTGGTCGCCTCACTATGTACTTTTAAATCATAGTCAGTTCGATCTGCTATTCCCCATAATTCATCCCAACCATGAGGAAATAAATATTCAATATCGGTCGTAGCAGTTGAATAAAATGATAATTCCTCTTTTTCATGATCTCTAAAACGAAGACTATTATTATTTAAGCCTAGACTTTTTAACCAATCAAGACAGAAGTTTTTATAATAACCGAACCATTCTAAATCAGTTCCTGGTTTACAAAAGAATTCTAATTCCATTTGTTCAAATTC
>CAYSZU010000014.1:0-19864 GCA_964435635.1 uncultured Muribaculaceae bacterium | reverse complement strand
TTCATTTTAATTTAGAAAATATGGTAACTTTTCTAATTGGAGTTTATTTTAACATAGCTAGCAAACTTCATCATGATTTCCCCTTATTTATTTCGCTTAATACTTTATTAATAATATCACGTCGACCTCGCTTGCAAACGACTTGAATAAGATCAAACCCTGGGCGACGATTACCCTCGATTAATATTGGACCATCTTTTTTTATTGCCACGTCCCAACCAACAACTTTAATTCTTGGTTCGACGCGACTCGCTTCTATTACTAGCTTCTTAACTTTATCCCAGTAAGGTATTTGATAGCCGACAAATTTTTCCTTAGAAAAAGGATGCTCATCATAGTAATTATTATCTTTATCATATGCCCCAGTTAAAACGATGCCGGTTTCTTGATCGACTAAACAACCCATACCACCTTGATGGAAATTATCTACTTGATTTATCCCGTTTCCAACTCTTAAAACAGCTATTAATATTTCGGGCTGATTATTAATATTACTTGTAACTACTCTAATTGTATTAACGCTTTTTGCTGCTAATTTATTCATTTTTGGATGTTGAATAATCGCTTCTTCAATAAACGCTTTTTCCTTTTCAAGTTCTTGATAGAAAGCTTTTACATCTTTAATTTCTTTAGTAATAACTTTTCTAACCCCAGCGCCGCCTAAACCATCCTGTGGTTTGACGAAGAAACATGGTTTTTTATTAATATAAGTTAGGAAGTCCTCATAATTATGATTAATGACCAAAAACTCTCTTTTGGCATATTTACTAAAGGCTTTTAAAAAATTCGGTTTAATCGTAAATACTTTTTTATAAGCTGAAGGCGAAACTATTTCATAGAAAACATCTTGTTCTTGACAAGAAACATATTCGCTTCGCTCTTGTTTGTTTTTTTTATATATTTGATAGTTAAGGTAATCATTAAATGTAAAACGATATTTTATTAAACAGAAAAAATAATCGATTAGTAACTTAAAAAAAGTTGTTTGTTCATTCTTAGCCACTTTTTTTAAGTTACTAAGAAAACGAATATGATTAGCGTTTTTTATATTTCTTAATATATACATTTTAATCAAACTCCTTATCTAATTATAACAAAAAAATCCAATCTTAGATTGAATTTTAATGTTACTTTACTTACTATCTTTTTTTTCAGTCTTCTTTTTAAGCATTGTTTTATTTAATAACCTTACTTTGTGACCAAGCTTAATAGCAAATTTTTTTCTTACTCCAGCTGGTAATTCGACTTTATAAGTTCGCATATAGTCACCTCTTCCTAAAAAATATTATAGCACACTATTGCTTTTATTTTGATAATATTATTCTCAAGTAATGTCAATCCCTCTTAGCGCCAGATAACATGCTCAAAGTATTTTTCTTGAAATTCAACTAGAGCATTTATCTGCTCATCAGAATAATTTACTTCTTCAGGAACAACAACAATTTTATCGTCATCATCATTAGTTCGATGAATAACCGCAATACATTTGCCTTCAAATTCTTCTAACGGTTTAAAAACACCTAGAACATAAGCATCAATTTCTTCGCCATCACTTGCCATCGTTCCAGGAATATAACCATAATTAAAAGGATAATAGTAGTTGTGCTTAGGGTGTTTTGTTCCTAATGGTCGATCCATTACAACTTTTATTGTCTGGCCAATATAATCTTTATTATTCATTTTATTCCTCCTCTATTACTAAAATTATAACACAAAAATGTTACCTAATTACGCTTTAATTTTACTTTTGAAACTATATTATTAATTATTATGAAGATTATTGCCAAAAGAATAATAATCCCCATATTTCTAAAAATTGGCATTAAACTTTCATAATTAAAATTTGATAATAAAGCTATTTGATTATTATTTGCAATATACCAATATGACGGTAAAAAGCGTGCTATCCTAGTAACAAAAGATCCTAAAAACATCTGCGGAACAAAAGCCCCACAAATAAAGCTTGTTCCTAAAGCAACTAAATTTACCACCCCGTTTTGAGCTTCTTTATTACGAACTAAATTACCTACTAAAAAGCCTAAAGTTAAAACCATTAAACAGAAGCTTAATGAATTTAGGGCAAATAAAATCCCATTCATTGATAACATAACATTTTTATATAAAATTACTCCGACAATTAAATATGATAACCAAATAAGCAATATTAAACATAAATTGCCAAGTGTAAGAGCAAGATTAATCTTTTGGCAATAATCTTCATAATAAGATATGTCCTTACAACCTTTTTCTTCTGGTATTTTAATAACACTCTCAGCATAATAATCACCATAATGTTTATTTGCTACTTTATAATATTCATAACCTTCTTCAGTTTCTTTGACCAAGTAAAAACTTACCATAAATGAAGATAAATTATAATGATTAAGCCGATAAGCAATTACTGTTCCTTTGCCATTTAATTTAGCCATTGCATTAATTAACAAGTACTTCATATTATTGTTCATTCAAAAATCACTTTCTTTGTCTTCGAGAAGATATTATAACACAATAATAATCTTTTGTTAAATATTGATCTAATTTATAAAGCAATGGTACTTACATAGTATGAACATTATCCTCGGCTAGATCAACTTCATAAGTAATATAACTTTTATCATTGTACTCTGGACCATCAAGTAATTTCCCGCCAAATCTCTCAGCAACTCGAATAGAAGGAATATTCTCTGGATAAGTTGTAATTCTTGGCTTATTTAAGCCCTTTTTAATCATTATTTCTTTAAGCATTTTTAAAACCCGAAGCGCATAGTTTCGGCCCTGATATTAGGGCAATACATTATAACCAATATTCGCAAAAAAATTACTGCTTGCTAAGCCAAATCTAATATCTATTTTACCGGCCTCTTCCGTCTTGTTATGTTCTCTAATGTAATATGTTAATTGACAATCTTCCTGATTCAAATATTCCTTGTTTGATAAGTATAAATCAATTACGCCATCAGTATAATCAGGTTTAGTGTTGACAAATTGTTCCTCAAAATTCTTTTTAACATCTTCCTCTATCTCTGAGATAGTTAATGGCGAACTTATATAGTATGCAAGCTTCTCCTGAAACAGTTGATAATTATCACCGATATTTAGTTTATCGCTATTCCATAATAATATGTCTTTTATAATTTCTTCTCTGGTTATTTTACTATATCTCCTATAATAAAATTATACTTGATTATAGATAGCATTTCAACTTGTATTCACTTTAATAGTAACTCTTTTATACCTCTTTATTTAAAGCTTCATAAAGGGAGTTGCTCTTTTTCATCGTTTTATGAAGAATTTTTGGCTCACCAACTTTATATGCTAAATCACCATACATATCGGCCAAACAGTCTTCCGTTTCATCCCCTAAAAAAATGGTTGTTTTCTCAATATCAATTAACTGCGGTGTAATTAAACCTCTTCTTAAAGTAAGCATTTTATTCATCGCTTTATTATAAAAACAAGGTTTATTATTCGATTGATAACCAACGATGCTTCCAGTTGCTCTTTCAATCGCTTTAATTGTTTCAGCGTCATAAGCTGGTGAAACTGATCCGCATTGCATCCCGTAAGTATCATCACTTATTTCAGTTGCTCCATTATTAGGGCGAAAGAATTTATAGACACTATCACCTGGACTAAAACAGTAATTTGCCGGTTTGTAGCCTCTCGCCTCAAAAATATTTATCATTTGATTTAAAATATCTCGTTCAATAAACTTTCCTAAATAAATATATTCATCATTTTGATCAAAAATAGCAATCCCATTACCAAACAAGTTATAATCATAAGCAATATTATAATTTGCAATAACCTCGTTATTATCAATTAATCTAACATCAAGACCATTTCCTTTTATATTACATTCGGGTTTATAAACATAATTAATACTCTGATCTTCATTAACTTGACCACAAATCGGTTTCATACACATCGATGGTCGATTAGATAAAATAACAATCTTATCACCTTTTAATTTTATTTCTTTAATAATCTTTAAGGCTTCGATTGTATCCTTGATACTTTTACCTAATAATAAAGTGTCACTTATTACATATGTTCTAGTCATATATGCCCCCTAAATATGCGCTTATTATAAAGAAAAATTACAAAAAAGTCAAATAATCCATTTACTAAATTTAGCACCATTATTGACATATGTCATTAACTATGCTATATTTTATTTGGAAGGAGGCGATTGCATGCCAAAATTTGACGGCACTGGACCGAGAGGAAAAGGCCCTAAAACCGGCCGAGGGTTAGGCAAATGTGTTGAGTCAAAGACTCAAAATAACGATAACTCAAACACCCCAATCCCGCGCGGATTAGGTAGAAACCAAATGAAGAGAAATCAAAATAGCAACAGAGGTAATAGCTAATGCCAAGACCAAGAAAAAGAAAAAAACTGGGTCAAAAACCAGCTTATAATGAATTTGGGCCAAAAGGTGTGCCGAATTCTAGCTTTATCTATTTAAGTTTAGAAGAATACGAAACAATAAAACTAATTGATCACGAGTTTAAAAATCAAGAAGAATGTGCCTCTTCGATGGAAATTGCAAGAACAACCGTTCAAAAGATTTATAGTGAAGCAAGAACAAAAATAGCAGAAGCTATTATTAATGGTAAAACACTAATAATTGAAGGTAGCGATTATTTGCAATAAAAAACAGATATTATTCTGTTTTTTTATTGTATTCAGTTATATAAAAATAAAAGCTAATTACGGTTTAAAAACATTAGAAGAATTAATAAATGGCGTTAAGTCTATCTCTTCTTCTTTTGTAATAGCTGTTACACCTTTACTCTTGAATAAATCAATTAAGACATCCCGATCTTTATCGTTGTAATCAGCTGCTGAATGAAAGGTTAATTTCCCATCAAAAACGATGATGGTATTGTAATCAACCTTTAATCCAATCCGATAATCATCCACATTAATGTTAACTAAGATTCTGGCAGGTGTTTTATATATTTGAGCAATCATCTCCGAGAAACCTTCTTTTTCCTCACTATCTTCGATTGCTGCTTCTACCACATCAAGTGTTTTTGCAGTCCATATTGTTGATAAATCTATCTTAGTTGGAATCGTTCCTGTAATAGCAATCTCTTCCGTGACATTGTTTTCAACTGTTTTATATTTTAAATTATATTGGGCCAAACAAGCTTCTAGTTCTTCTGAACTAACACCCATAATACTACTTAAAATTATTGCTTTTGCCATTTCGCCTTCGCGGTTTTGGCTATAATAAACGTCAGTAAAAACAGAGTCTTCAGTAATATATTTACCAATTTGAAAGCGCGAAGCAACGCCTTTTAATAAAATGGCTCCCTCATCAACTTTCGGCATATCTTCAACTGCTATTTCTAATTCTTCTAAACCACTTGGTACCCAAACATCTGGCACTTTAACTTCAACTACATCGGCTGTATCATAATCATAATTTAAAACATTAACATTCTCAAAAGTAAGCTCTTTTTCTGCTTTAAAAAACCTGATCTTTTCGCTATTTACTAATTTTTCCAATAGTTCAAGACTAAAAGGAATTGGATATCTAAAACCAAGATGAGCTGCTGCAACATTTTCAAAATGACCTCTGATGCTCGGTTCATATTCTTTTATTTCAGGAAGAAGGTAATCTTGATTACCCTTATGATAAAAAGGAATCTCCCCTTGCCCTTGTGTGTTCTTTTCATGAATATTTATGGCCGATTTTAAAATTCTACTTAATCTAATTGTATTAACTAATGAAACATAAGCTCGATTGTTTTGTTAAATACCTCTTGCGTGCTCTTTTTTTAGACTTTCTTCATCCATTTCGATTAATTGTTCAAATGTCATATTATCACTCCTTATAATAGTAAATACCTTGTTTCTATAAGTTTAATATATTAATCCATTTTTTATTGTATAGGGAATAACTTCGTTTTTTAATGTATTGGATAAAATGGTTTGATCATCATTAATACCAAACCACATAAATTTTTCAATTTCTTCAGAAGTGGTTAATTCGCCAACTAACTCTCCTTTATAACGAAACACATACATGTGAATTTTTAAATTCGGATCACTAGTAGCAGTTTCAATAAAGTCCATTACTGGAATTATGTTTTCTGATTTAAATATTGCTTTAGCGCCTAATTCTTCTCGGCACTCCCTAATAGCGGCTTCTAATATTGTTTCATTTTCTTCTACTCGATCACCAATCATTTGAAAGGTTGGGTTTTTTTTGGTTTATCAATAAGTAGTTTTCCATTTTTAAAAAACATCGTTCCAACAACATTGATCGTTTGATTCAACATATAATGTCCTCCTTATTATTTTAAAGTAAATCCGCCATCGACTGCTATGATCTGACCAGTTATATAAGAAGCTTTATCTGATAATAAAAACGCAACAGGTCTGGCTATTTCTTTTGGCTCACCGATTCTTTTAATTATTGAAAAGTCAGTTGTCCAAGACGGATCTTCGCCAGTACTATCAGATAATGGTGTATCAATTAAACCAGGGGCCACAGCATTAACTCTAACAAGGGGATCTTTATAATATCTAGCAAACGATTTAGTTAACGATATTATTCCGGCTTTTGTTGCTGAATATATTACCCCATAAGGTTCACCAATTATCCCATCAACCGAAGTAATAGCTACTATTGCTCCTTCTTTTGAAGTTTCACTAATTAGTTTACCAAGTTTTTTTATTGTCATAAAAGTTCCTTTTAAATTAACGTCTATTGTTTTTGATATATTTTCATCAGAAATATTATCTATTCCACAAGGTAAAGGCATTATCCCAGCGTTGGCAACTAGATAGTCTAGTTTACCAAATTTATTTTTTACCCAAGAACATAAGTCGTCTAAATCAGTTGGTTTTGATATATCTGCTTGATAAAAATATATATCTTCATTACTGGCAAATTCGTTTTTCAAAAAATCAGCCGAAACCTCAACAGAACTATTTATTACTACTACACATCCATTATCGAGTAACTCTTTAGCTACCGCTTTTCCAATACCACTTGTTGAACCTGTTACCAAGGCAACT
The DNA here is from genome assembly GCA_964435635.1 of uncultured Muribaculaceae bacterium. Classification (GTDB taxonomy): domain Bacteria; phylum Bacillota_I; class Bacilli_A; order RF39; family UBA660; genus DAOOOU01. The sequence continues at coordinate 12,828 of CAYSZU010000014.1, read as the reverse complement.
TTTTTATCAATTTTCATTCTAACACCTCATATTAATTATATCAAAAAAAGTATTACTTTTGTAATAACTTTTATCTGTTTTTCCTCGTTAAATTTAAATAATTAATTACCGGTCGACTAAAGCCTTTATCCAAAGTTAGTTTGGTTGAACCGTGCAAATCATCTAATTCTTGACGATAAGCACAAAACACATTCAAATGCTCAGCACATCTTTTCGCTTCTTCTTCTAGATAATATATTATTTGAGAAGGAAAAGCTTTTAATAGTTCTTTAGCGTTATAGCCCTTATTTTCACATATTTTGGCATATTCCTTAGGAAAACTATTAATTATTCTTAAATGATCATCAGTAATTCCAAATAAAGCAATATCCTCAGTTGAAATATTAATGAGTCCGGCTTGGATATCCTCAACAAAATCACGAAGATTATAATATTTTCGACTAGCAATTCCTAATGGCATTATATCAGGAACTAAATTAACATCCTCATTATATATTTTTAAGCACCCACTAATTGTCCCGATAATATCTAAATCATAAAAATGTTTTTCTAAAACTTCGGCTTCTACTAACATGAATTCTCTTTCTTTTTCTAAAAAACTAAAACGCTTGGCATCAAACAATAACGATCTGACAATATAATCAGTCTCTTTTTGCATAGAAAAGCCTAGTTCTTCCGCTTGCCTTTGACAATTAACAATCATTACCTCAACTTCGTCTTGGGGATTAGGATTGGAAGCTAATTCATTTTGGATAAAATATAATTTTTCTTCTAAATAATGAACAATATCTTGAGGGCGATGGCTATGTTCAATTATTATATCTTTATCAACGATGTCATCAATATAGCGCATCATAAAATAATAATCACGTAATAATATTGCCCTTTTCTTAGCATCTGGCGTTCTATTTAAAAGAAACAAATACTTTTCAAATAAAAGACCAAGAAAAAACATTTTATATCTAAAACTTCTTCTCCTAAACTGTTCATTCATTATTTCATCAGCATTCTTTAACATTTTGATTTCCCCCGTTGCAAATATTATAACAAAAAAATTATATTTTTTAAACTAAGATTATCGACACCGTCATTTTGCTTTCTTAAAAGGAGGAATTCCTTGCAATTTCTACCAAAAAGTGTATAATAAGGAAATCTTGAAAGGGGTTCAACATTATGTCTGGCAATAAATATAAGCTATATCGAAAAATGAGTATTGATGAATACGATTCTTTGCTTGGCAACGGTTTGGTAATTGAAGAAAGCTGTAAAAGCCTTATTTGTCCTAAAAAGTGTTTATCAGAATCAATCATTGCCCCTTATCGTCTAACACCATATCGAAGTGCTATTTCCCAAGTAATTGCCGAAATTTCTTTCCCAGATAGTTATCGAGAAGAGTTATTAGAAACTGGTCAAGAATTATTAAAACCAATTCATACCGACCGCAATTATACTGGTTACCAAAAATATGAAGGAAGAAATCTATATTACAAATGTCACGGAAGTACAATTAGAATATATAATCATGAAATAGATAAAACTCAATTAGCTCTTTTTAATAAAAATATAACAGATATTAAAATTGTTAATCCAGAGAGCTATATTGATATATTATTAAATAGTTACTTCGGTATTTCAGGATTTCAATCTTTTTTAACAACAAATTATTTAAAACCAGGAGAGTATTATATTCAAATGCCAGTTGATTTAGCCATCCTAGCTTTGCATTATAAATCAATTCCCGTTGGTGGTTTAAATAAGCATATTAAATGCCGGATAATTGGAAAAGACTATGAATACATTGATCATATTAATAATCATATCTTTCCAGTCACTTTAGCAATTAAAGTAAGGGATAACTTAGCAAATTCTAAAATAAGAAATTTTATGATTGCTAAAGATACTTTTGCTATTAATTCCCAAAACCTATACCGTTTAAATAGCGCTATTGATGATATCAGATTAGTTGAATACAAAGAGGAAAGAAGTAATTATAAATATGCTTCAAATGTGTTAAATGAAGAAATATCTATGTTAAATATCTTACGGGATGAAATAAAAAGCTCATTTTCATATGAAGAGAATCATCTTACGTTAGATGAAACCTTAAACATCATTAGAAATAATAAGTTATCAGAATATTTTATTAATAACATAACAAATATAAATAATAGTCTTTACTTAGCAAACGAATATCATGGTAAATCACACGCTGAAAGAGTTTGCTTATTTTCCTACCTAATTGCTACTCACCTTGGCCTTAATGAAACCGAAATTAAGTGCTTAATTAAAGCCAGCCTACTTCATGATATCGGAAAAGAAAGTGATGACAAAGATGAACAGCACGGTCTTAGAGGGGCTGATAAGATTGAAGAATTAGCTTTATTTATGAATAATCAAGAAGCAAAAAACATGGTTAAGTTTTTAATTGAGGCCCACGCTTTAGACAGAAATGACCTAGCACTTGCTGAATTAATGAAAAAATATAGCATTCCAAATAACCATCGAACCTTAACTATATTAAATATTTTAATGGACGCTGATGCAATTGATCGCACAAGATTTACGGTTTTTGGCAACTCGGCTGCCGGTTTAAATCCAACATATCTTTGTTTCGATTACTCACATCGGCTAGTTAGTTTATCTAAAATTATCTCCGAACTATATTATGATAACAAAAACATGGTATTAACAAAAACACTAAGCGAAAAAGCTTAGTGTTTTATATAATAATTGTTATAATTTTTATTACCACTCTAGTTAAATCTTCTAATCATTCAGTTCTCAAAGCAATTACCGGATCTTTTTTAGCGGCTAATCTTGATGGGAAGAACCCGGCAATAAGCGTTAGAAACATACTGCCAATGATTAACAAAACTGCACTAGTTATATTTAAGACTGCAATCTTTTCTATTTCGACTAATGAATAAATTACCTTGTTAATTGGAATTGTTAATAAATAAGAAATAATAACCCCTAATGTTCCGGAAGCAAAACCGATAATTAAAGTTTCGGCATTAAACATTCTTGTAATGTCTTTTTTTCTTGCCCCAACACTTCTCAAGATACCTATTTCTTTCGTTCTTTCAATCACCGAAACATAAGTAATTATCCCAATCATAATCGTTGAAACAATTAATGAGATTGCAGCAAATCCAACTAGCACATATGTAACCGTATTAATTAAGGTCCCAGTTACGCTAGTAATTAATTCGGCCATATCAGAATAAATAATCTTTTCTTTTGCCGATTTATCTTTATTATACTCGTCTAAATATGCTTTAATTTCATCTTTACTATCGAAATCCTTCGGATAAATATCAATTCCCGTTGGAATCGTTGTAACACCTAAACTAGCAAGTCTATCTTCTTTAGCGGTTTCATTAAAAAATGGTAAACCAGTTAAGACATCAATCTCATTATTTTGCTGAGCAAGGGCTACTCTAGAATTTTTAGCATCATTAACTATATAATCAGTTAAGGCTTTTGTGTAGGCTATTCCTTCTGATAAATAACTACTCGCAGCATTCTTTTTAATTCGTAATACTCCCACTACCTTTAATTTAATGCCACTATCATTATCATATAATTCATTATATTTATTTGCACTTACTTTAGCAAATATCCCATTATTCTCTAAATAAAAATTATTATTTGGAACAACTTTTATTAGTTCTTTATTTATATAGTCAGTTAGTTTAAAAGTTTTCTTACTCGCACTAATCCCTAATTTTTCAAAAAATTTGCTATCGATTCGGTTATATTCATCAACAACTAAAACTATTTCATCTATTTCTTTTGGCAGCCTTGATCCCTCACCGATTAAATCATATAAAGAAAGAACAAAATCATCATTATTTGGAATCTCCTCAAAATATGAGTTACTTAAATTCATTCCACCGGGAAACCCAGTATATGGATTAGTATATAAATCATATAAAACGGCATTACTAGATGGCTTAGTTAATAAATTAAAATTAACACCAACGGTATAAGAGATGTTATTAATTGCCCCAGGAAGTTTATTTTCTAAATCGGCAATATAAGACAAATATTCTTTAGTAACTACGTTTTTATGGGTTTCGGTATTTAAATCTCGATTATAATTATATATAATGTTCTCCTTTGGAAACTCTTCATAATTACTGTCATTTTTATCATTATCAAAACGCGAATCGGAACGATTAGTCATATCAACATTCTGTTCAGCGGTACTAATTGAAAGGGGAAATCCAGCTAATGATTCGGACTGCATTTTGCCAATATAATTTGATAAACCATTTGATAGCGCTAGAACAAGAGCTACCCCAATAATACCAATACTTCCAGCAATTGAAGTGATTATTGTTCGATTCTTCTTTGTTAATAAGTTTCTAAAAGATAAAGACAAAGCTGTTAACCACGACATAGCCGTTCTTTTTTTTATTTTGTCATTATATATATATTCATTATCTTTTTTGTTATTTTCTTTTTTAGCACTATCGCTTATTATTAGACCATCAACTAAATTAACGATTCGACTACTATATTTTTTAGCTATTTCTTGATTATGAGTAACCATGATAATCAGTTTGGTTTTTGATATGTTTTTTAAAATATCCATGATTTGAAAACTAGTTTTAGTATCTAAAGCTCCGGTTGGTTCATCGGCTAAAATGATATTTGGATTATTTACCAAAGCTCTAGCAATTGCCACTCTTTGCATCTGTCCCCCGGATAATTGGTTTGGTTTTTTATTAATTTGATTCTCTAAGCCAACTTCCGCCAATACTTTTTTAGCTCTATTTCTACGTTCTTTTTTGGAAACTCCACTTAAAGTAAGGGCAATTTCTACATTTTGTAAAACGGTTAGGTGCGCAATTAAATTATATGATTGAAAAACAAAACCAATTTGACTATTACGATAGGCATCCCAATCTCGGTCTTTATATTTTTTTGTTGAAATTCCATTGATAATTAAGTCCCCGCTATCATACTTGTCTAAACCACCAATAATATTTAGTAAGGTTGTTTTACCGCATCCAGAGGGGCCTAGAATTGAAACAAATTCGTTTCCCCTAAAACCTAAACTAATCCCTTTTAAAGCTTCAACTTTTGTGTCGCCTAAATCATAAGTTTTCTTTATGTTTAATAGTTTTAATTTTTCCATTTTTTCTCCTTTAATCATTCTCTTCATAATATATTTAGTTTTATAATAAGCATAATCCTTTTTACTACATATAATTCTTAATCTTTTTTAAGGATTAGTCCTGACGGAATAATAGCCTTTATTTCCTCAACTTTTGCTTGGGCTAAATTCTTGTTTTTATATCTTTTATCAGTAGTAACCTCCAGCCCAAACCAACTAGGAGGAGTAAATGCTTGAGCTTGCTCTTCTGCTGAAAATTCTACTTCAACAACCTTAAGACCATCAAAGGCTCCTTTATAAATATCTATTTCAGCCATTAATCCGTCATTTAAAAGATACATAAATCTAGTTTTTTCAATTATATTACCAATCACTTGCGAATATAAAATATTATAGGCAAGAGTACTAATTGAGGTTGACTCTTCGCTCCGCACTAAATCACCCTCTCCTTTTTTGGTCAAGGAAAAATGATCATTACTTTTTCTAATTCTTATCTCCGGGCTAAAACTAAGATAACCTTGAGTTATCTCCTTAAAATTACATTGTGATAAATCTGGTAATTCGTTAATTATATATTTTTTTTCAATTTCCTTGTTTAACATAAACGCTCCTCATTCTTTATTTATTATTTTACCATTGCTATTATAACAAACTATTAATGGATTTGATATGACCCAATTCACTTAAATATTAGCGTTGTTTGATCTCCACTTGAAAATTGTTCGTTTGCCTTACATTGGCTTACGCTAATTAACCCTAATACTTTTTCCAAAAAAGCTCTATATTCGATTGGTAAAATAATTTTCCCTTTATTTTTTTCATAGTAATCATTAACTAAGTTTCCCGTTGCCCATCCCATTGCAATCCAATCACAAACCGCATCAACAATGTAACACTTCCAATCCAATCCTTTATAATCCTTAAGGGTTTGCCAATGATGTAGATTATTATCTTTATGATGTTGCCAAGCTGTTTTGTACGCATTCTCTATTTTTTCTTGTTCAAACTCTGTATCTTTAAATTCAACTGGAAAATATTTTAAAGCATAAGCCTCAAACTCTTCTTTACTAATTTTAGAATTATCATGCCAAATAATTAAGTTATTTATATGGTTAAATTCAACTTCGTTTATAAGATTATTATCAATCAAAATATCTCTAATATCTTGCCAAGCAAGAACAACCCCGTATGTATGGTTGGCATAATATTCGAAATATTTCATATAATCTGCTTCTTGGGCCATAATAATTCCTCCTATAAATAATTAATGCTGTTATTATAACAAAAAACTCAGAATAAATATACTGAGCTTTTATTAAAGGATTAGCGATTATAAATTAGCTTTTTATATATTTTTAAAGAAGTCAATTATTATATTAGGCAGGATATTATTTCTAACCATTCTTCTTCGGACTGCTTCCTCTTCAGTTCGGCCACTATACAAAGTTTTTTTATTAATAATATTATCTGATATACAAAATAGCGCCGTTGCTTTTATGCCAGCTATTTTAGCTGCCTTAAATAAACTATAAGTTTCCATTTCTATTACTTTTGCTCCAGTACCTATTATCGTATCCATATGAGGAAACTGGCCAAATATAGTATCGACACTAAAATTATCTACCTGATGGGTTTTTACATTCATTGGACCGGCTATTTTTTCAGCCGCTTCAAATAATTGCGCTGTTAATCTACTATCAGGTTTTGCTTTTTGACCAAAATCATCCTTTAAATCACTATTAAGATAGCGCGATGCACCATCACCACAAATAGATAATTTTGGGACAACAATATCCCCAATCCCAATGTTTTCGACAAGCGCTCCAGCTGATCCAACAAAAACTAGATTCTCGCATTTAGTAACACCTAAACTTAAAACCTCTTCAATAATAGCTGGGGCCCCAATTTGTTTTACTTGAATAAACGAAAATTCTACTTCATCATTAGCTAAACTAAACATTCTTTCACTAATTTTAGTGATTTTTAAATCACTATTCATAAACATTTCTATTTCCCACCAAGGGGCAATTACAACATTTGGTAGCACCATATTAAAATCTTCTTTACTTCTAATATCTTCTTCGGTAGTGCCAAATTTAAGTTGCGCAGCTAACAATTCTTTATATGTTAATTCCATCTATTATCACCTTTTCATTATTATATTAAAGAAGTGCAAGGTTTTCTATTGCATTCAACCCTTTATTTTACTAATAATAAAGATTTTTTATCATACCGCTCATAATACCGAGGGATATTTAAACCTTTTTTCTTTTAATCATCCAGGATTGTTTCAAAGTTAAAATCATATTCTTCAATCCGCTCAGAGTTAAAAGTTAATTTTCTTTTCATTCCATTAACTAAAACTTTTTTTAATAAATCTAAGTCCCCAAACCATCTAATTCTTTCAAGAAATTCTGTTAAATCACACCATTCATAATCTATATTCTCTGTTTTATCTAAAATAATTTCTCCTTTTTTAACAAATGATAAGTAGGCATACTCCGTACAATTAAGATTTTTATCAACGTACTTGAAAACCCAATTTAGATACAAAGTTTCTTTAACATTAAGGTTTGTTTCCTCTTTTATTTCCCTTTTGACCACTTCTTCGCCAGACTTATCGTAATCCTCAAATCCTCCTGTTACTGTATACCAAAAGTCTCCCCCATGTTCTAGATCTGTTGGATTATTGCGTAGCAATAAAAGTTCATTATCATCATTAATGATAAATGATAATATTTTATTTTGCATCTTTACTCCCCCCATGATTTAATATTATATCGAAAATTCATGATAATAACTTATAAAAAATCGGTTTTTAGTACTGAACTCCCCAAATAACCATTTCTTTTGCCTCCTGGCCACAACATATACATTTTTGACCAACTAGTTCTTGATCAAAAGGAATACACCTGGCCTTAATACCGTTAATTTCTTTCATTTTAAGTTCACAATCTGAAGACCCACACCACATCGCTTTAATGAAACCTGGACCATCTTTAATAACATCTTTAACTTCATTTATATCATGACAAATACTTGTCTTCTGTTCATTTCGCTTTTGGGCTCTTTGAAACATATCATCATGCATTTCATCCATGATTTTAATTAATTCGCTTTCAATATCATCCGAAAATGAAATTGTCTTTTTTGATCGATCATCTCGACGAACAACAATCATTTCTTCCTCGGTTAATTCTTTTGGGCCAATTTCAATTCGAAGAGGAATGCCCTTTGTTTCCTGCTCAGCAAATTTAAAACCAGCTGACCTATCTGAATCATCAACAATAGTTTTTATTTTTGCAGAATTTAGAAGTTCTTTTATTTCATTAGCTTTATTCACTATTTCTTCCGATTGAATGATAGGAATAACTACAACTTTAATTGGAGCAATACGAGGCGGTAATACTAAACCATTATCATCGCCATGAACCATAACTATCCCACCAATACTTCTTAATGATAGTCCCCAAGATGTTTGGTAAGGGTGTTCTAATTTATTTTCACGATTGGAAAAAGTAATATTGAAAGGAATAGTAAACTTTTGGCCAAAATAATGAGAAGTTGCTGATTGAAGCGATACGCCATTATACATTAACGCCTCAACTGTATATGTGTATTCAGCCCCGGAAAACTTTTCTTTTTCCGTTTTTTTGCCAATCACAACGGGAATTGCTAAATAGTTTTCATAAAACTCGCGATATACATTAAGCATCTGCAAAGCTTCTTTTTCCGCTTCAGCTTTTGTTTCGTGTAACGTATGTCCTTCTTGCCATAAAAATTCTCTTGATCGCATTAGTGGTCTAGTTTCTTTTTCCCACCTTACAACATTACACCATTGATTATATAATTTAGGTAAGTCACGATAAGACGTAATACTATTTGCGTAGTAATTACAAAATAAAGTCTCAGAAGTTGGTCTGACACATAATCTTTCTTCTAGCTTATTGCTTCCCCCATGAGTTACCCACGCCACTTCCGGAGCAAAACCCTCAACATGTTCCTTTTCTTTGTTTAACAAACTCTCAGGAATAAACAAAGGTAAATAGACATTTTGATGGCCTAATTCTTTAAATTTATCATCTAACACACGCTGAATGTTTTCCCAAATTGCATACCCGTTTGGTTCTAATATATCACAGCCTTTTATATTAGAATAATCTACTAAACGGCCTATTCTTATAACATCAGTATACCATTTTGAAAAGTCAATATCTCTTGCTGTAATCATCTTGTTTTTCATTTATATCACCTAGTATTATTATAACATATAAAAAGCAAAAAGTTATTATCCTCTTTGCCTAGTTAACAGAAATCAAGCTAATCTTTTTAATTAATTATAGGGCCTTTAAATCTATAATACTATTTTCTTAAATATAAGACATGGTTATAATGAACATTATTTTCCGAGCAAAACAGTTCTTCCCCTTTGCTTTCTTGCCATTCATCTTTATTAAATTCCGGGAAAAACGTATCTGCATTTGGATATTTAGCACATATTTCTGTTATATGCATCTTATCGACATATGGTAATAAATTAGTATATATTATTTCGCCACCAACTACCCAGAACATAGAATCTTCTTCTTGAGTGACAAAAGCTAGTGTCTCTTCCAAGCTTCTATGAACAATTTTAGGTTGTTCTAAGTTAAACTCTTCATCTCTAGATAAAACTATATAACTTCTTCCCGGAAGATTCTTCGGCATTGAATCATAGGTGTTTCTTCCCATTATGACATAAGAACCCATCGTAATCTGTTTAAAAAATTCTAGATCATCTCTTATTCGACAAATAAGCTCTTTTTTGTACCCGATTTCTCTATTTTGAGCGATTGCTGCTATTAAACCCATATTTGGATATTTCCCATTATTATTCATCATAATTATAATTCCCCCTGTTGTTTAAAATTAGATTCCATTGTTTAATTAATTACATATTTTCTGGTATTTCAATTACTAATAGTTTTAATAACATCTCAATCATGTCTGTAGTCCCTTTTAATAAATAACTCCATGATGATTTTTGAGTTTCATCTTCAAGTGACACTAAATGGTTTGCTTGATAAAAAGCATTAGCTAATGACGCTAATTCAAATGCGTACTCACAAATAAAATGTGGGGCACGTTCATTAAATGAAGCCATAACCTCTTTATTAAAATCTAATAATTTTAAACGTAATTTTCTTTCTAAATCATTGTAAGTCCGAACCTGTAATTCATTATTATTACTTATTTCAGATAAAAGTTTACGAATTCGAACCACACTATATAGTAAATAAGGTCCGGTTTTACCGTTAAAACTACTAAATTTTTCAAGATCAAAGATATAATTTTTTTCTATACTATTCTGCATATCGCCGAATTTTAAAATACTATTCACTAACTTCATCTGATCTATTTCACTCATGCTTTTATTTTCTTCACGAATAGTCATTACTTTTTCTTTAACCATATTAATTAGCAGATCTAGCGAAACGCTATCTCCCGATCTGGTTTTAAACGGTTTGTTATCCTCACCGTTAATAGTTCCATAGCCAATATGTTCAAGGGTAACATCTGGTCTAACTAATTCTGATATATAACTAGCTCTGAAAACTTGATTGAAATGATTCCATTGTCTCGAATCAACAAAATATAAAATATAATCCGGATTAAAATCACGAACTCTTTGATAAATAGTAGCTAAATCTGTTGGGGCATAACCATAACTACCATTTGAATTTTCTAAAATTAATGGCGGCACAGTATAAGTATCTGTTGGTTTAGAAACATCAATTATTAAAGCGTTATCATCACGTTTAACAATATTTTTATTTTTCATAAACTCAATTACTTCTGGTACGTATTTAGCTCCATCACTTTCTCCGTACCAATAATCAAAACTAACGCCAATCCTAGCGTATAAACGTTTTATATCAACTACTGAAACACTAACTATATGTTTCCATAAAGCTACTAATCCTGGTTGACCTTTTTGAAAAGCAAGGGTCATATCACGGGCTACTTTCAAAACTTCTTCATCACTTTTGCATCTAGCACTCATCATTGGATATATTCGTTCCAAATCTTTAATGCTAAAAGGAGCTTCAGCAGGAAAGTCATCCTGCTTTTGTTCGTCAAAAAACGACAATTCCGGTTGCTCTAATTTTAAGCCAAGCATAACTTGCCCAATTTGCAAGCCATAGTCGCCTAAATGAACATCGCTAATAACTTTATGACCACAGAAACTAATAATATTTTTCATCGTTTCGCCAATAACCGCTGTTCGAAAGTGACCAACATGAAGTGGTTTGGCGATATTTGGTCCACCATAATCTAAAACAAAAGTTTTAATAACCGCAGGCGGTATAAACCCAAACTTATCGCTTGTAAACATAGTAACAAGTAAACTGTGAATTAACTTATCGCTTACATTAATATTTATAAACCCCGGTGGACAGAAAGTTACTTCATTAAAACAATCACTAAAGTCTAGGGATTTATTAATCTCTGTAACAATTGTTTGGCCAAGTTCAATTGGATTCATATTATTAGCCTTAGCAGCAGCAAAGATATCATTACATTGATAATCACATAATTCAGGACGTTTTGATAATTCTACTCGGCCGTAATCTCCTAAATTTAAATTTTTAAAAACGGATGATATTTTAGCCGTTAAAATGTCGTAGATCATAAATACTCCTCATTTCATATATTGTAATTCTACCATAAAAATATTTATTATAAAAGTTATTTAGACTACACTTTATTTAGAACTAAATATAAAAATTATGCCCTTTTGCGCTATTTAAGATAATCTATAAATCTTTATCATAAATTTAATTTATTTCAAAAGAATCACAAAAAGAATATGTCGTAATATTTACTTATTGATTGGCGCTTTGCAGTTAAGTAAAAAAATGGCTTTAAAAACTTATTCCTTTGTACTGATTTTTAACTTTTGAATGCACCAAAACTGTAATAGCTTTTTTAGGGCATTTATTAACACATCTATAACAAAGAGTGCATTTCCCCTTTTGGACTATTTTGCCATCCTTTTCTATTAAATTACTCATTGGACAGACTTTAACACAAAGAGAACAATTAATACAGTCTTCATTTATTCGAACATCTTTCATCGCTTTCTTTTCGAAAAATGTAAAATGATATCTTTGAGAAATTAGCCCGAGATACTTAGAAACAAAATTAAATCCTCTTTTTTTATTACCCCATTATTTAAATTATTAATTATTTTATCTATTTTTTTATGAGCATCAATAATGTATTTTCTACTTTTTTTCGAACTAGATAATGGGTAAAAAGATATATTACAAATATTATTTGGCATATTAAAATGTTCGGCATAAATAACCTCATAATTTATCCCTTTTAGTAAATCAGTAAAAACCCTTGCTCCATCACCTGAAAAAAGATTTTGTGTTACGAGTATAATTAGTTTTTTACCATTTAATTTCTCTTTATATTTATAAACGAAATTTCTCATAATTAAAGGCACGCAAGAACCATATATAGGATATGCAAAAACAACTATTTTTGTTTTTGATATATAATTTTCAAAATCAATATTTTCTTCAATGGAGAAACATTTTGAATCGGTTCTCTTTGAAAACAAATTTGCTACATATTTTGTATTTCCGGTTCCGGAAAAATGGATAGGTTACACTAAAATAGACAGAAAAAATGTGTACATGGTAAAATAAAAG
>CAYSZU010000013.1:12569-20074 GCA_964435635.1 uncultured Muribaculaceae bacterium | reverse complement strand
CAAAAAAGAGAAATGAATGCTCAACTAGAGGCGGCCGGTAATGATGCCCCTGAAATGAAGGGGATTTTATCAGCTAAAAAAGAGCCTTTGTTTTATAGTCATAAAGCTAGCTATTATCAGGCAGTAATCCAAGGACATGTCCATTGGAAACTATACGAGGAAAGTTCTTCTACGCGCTTTTATTCGATTAGAGCAGTTGGGATGGCTTATGGAAAAGATGATTTAAATACCGCCTCTTATGTTATTTTAAAAGAAAAGCTAGATGGTGGATTTGATTTAGAAGAAGTTTTAGTCAGTTATGATCGAGAAAAAATGATTGCTGCTATCTTGGCCAGTGATTCACCTGATCATTCAATTGAAAAATTTACGAGTATGACTCGTTAAAAACAAGTGTTTGACCGCTATTAATAATAGTGTTATAATTTAAACATATTAATTAAACAATGATTAATCAAAGTAATTATTAACAAATATATTTAAAGAGAGTTTAGATTTGGTGGAAATAAACAATATAGTTAGTAATGAATTACAGTTATGAGTTTAATCGGTGGATACCGTTATCAATAGAAGTGCATAGATTCATATGAAGTAAAGTGGTACCGCGATAATTTTCGTCTTTACAGCATAGGAATCTTTTTGTTTTATAGAGGAGGAAATAAAATGGTAAAAAAAGAAATGATTGATTTAATTATTAGAAGATCAGTCGAGATATTTAATGAGGAGACGCTTGTTGCCAAGTTAAATAGTGGCCGTAAACTAGTTATTAAGTTGGGGGCTGATCCAAGTCGGCCAGACTTACATTTAGGTCATACGGTAGTTTTAAGAGCTTTGAGAATATTTCAAGATTTAGGTCACGAAGTAGTCTTTGTAATTGGTGATTTTACGGCTATGATTGGTGATCCTTCAGGAAAAAGTAAGACTAGACCATCGCTATCTTTTGCTGAGACAAGAAAAAGCGGTGAGACTTATTTTAAACAAGTAACTAAAATATTAGCAGCGGATAAAACTAGAATTGCTTACAATTCAGAATGGTTAGGGGAGATGACTTTTAAAGAGGTAGTTGAACTAACTGGTAAATATACTTTGGCAAGGTTATTAGAACGTGATGATTTTAGTACCCGCTTTGCCAATAATATTCCAATTGGGATGCATGAATTATTATATCCTTTAATGCAAGGGTATGATTCAGTAGCGTTAAAAGCAGATGTTGAAATCGGGGGTACTGATCAAACGTTTAATCTTCTTGTTGGTCGAGAGTTGCAAAGAAGTTATGGTCAAGAAGCACAGGATGTTATCGTCTTCCCTTTATTAGTTGGATTAGACGGTAAGGAAAAAATGAGTAAGTCATTAGACAATTATATTGGGATTGATGAGAGTCCTGAAGTTATGTATGAAAAAGCGATGAAAATTCCTGATAATGTTTTAATTGATTTCTTTAAATTAACGACTGATATTGCTTTAAGTGAAGCTGAGGAATTAATTAACAATGATATTATTAATGCTCATCAAGAATATGCAAAAGAAATAATTAGAATGTATCATGGCGCAGAATATATTGCTCCGGCTGAAGCAAGATATCAAACTATTGCTAAAGGAGGAATTCCTGATGATATTGCTACTTTTGAGATTGAATTAACAACAGTGGAAAATGGAATATCTTTAATTGATTTATTATTTAGGTTTGAATTAGTGCCATCAAAATCTGAAGCACGAAGAATAATTGAGCAAAATGGTATTAGTTTAAATAATCAAAAAGAAAATGATGTTAATAAGATAGTAACAGTATCTGATTTTAAAGAAAACAGTTTAGCAATTCAAAAAGGAAAGAAAGATTTCATTAAAATCGTAATTAAGTAATAGGTTAATCTATTACTTTTTTAATGCCAAATAATAGAAAAATGATATAATATGATTAGTTTGGGGATGTAAAAAATGGTATATTTAAAAAAGTTTAACTTGTTATCTTTTGAGCAAGAAGAAAATATAATTAAGGCTGAAGCAAGAACTTGCTTTAACAATAATTATCCCTTGCAATTATTTCCTAAAAAAAAGTTAGAAGAAATAGAGTTTGATAGTATAACAATTTTTTATGGCGGTAATGGTTCAGGAAAATCAACAATTTTAAATATAATTGCCCAAAAGTTAGAAGCAACATGTAATATGAAAGCTAATAAAGGACTATTCTTTGCCAATTATCTTGATTCAGTAAAATATGAATATGGTCCTAATAAACCCGATTTAATTAAATTAGTGACTAGTGATGATGTTTTTGATTATCTTTTTGATATTAGAAATATTAATCATCGGATTGAAAAAAATCGTAATGAATTATTTGAAGAATATGTGGACCATAAATATTCGAAATTTAATAAATATAACGATTATGACAGCATGAAAAAAGCGGTTGAGGCACGAAAAAAACCATATCATCATATGTCCGGGAAAGATTAATTAATAATAATATTATCGAACAATCTAATGGGGAATCAGCATTAATGTATTTTGAAAAAGAAATAGAAGAAAATGCTATATATTTATTGGATGAACCAGAAAATAGTTTGTCAGCTCTTTCACAACAAAAATTAGCTAAATTTATTACTGATTCAGCGCGTTTTTATAATTGTCAGTTTATTATTTCTACCCATTCGCCATTTTTATTAGCAATGGCATCGGCTAAAATATATGATCTTGATGAAGTTCCAGTTGTAGCTAAAGCTTGGACTGATTTAGAAAATGTTCGAATTTATTATAATTTTTTTAAGGAACATAACCAGGAATTTAAATAAAAGATAGGAGATAAAAACCATGATTTATACAGGTAATTACCAGTTAAACAATAGTTATTACCAAACTCTGATGACTTTTGTGGTGAATAACTATAGTCATGATTATTTATTAAAATTAGCGGCTGATAATGAATTGATTATTAAAGAAACGCCCAATTTTTTAAACGAGGCAAAGAAATGGTTTGATCTTGAGAATGAAGTTAGCAAGGGCAAATAAAAAAGAATTACTTAACCTTTATTCCTTGGTAAGTATTTCTTTTTTTCATTTCTTTATCAATATCATTTAATAAACAGAATTTTTTTAATAGCCAACTTGGTTCAATTAATTCGTCTTCCTTTGGATCACCAGTAATGCGGTGGATAACAATTTTTTGATTCAAGTATTCTAGTTGAGTAATAACTATATCAATATATTCCTTTTTAGTTAAGACTTTAAACGGTTCTTTTTGGTATAATTCATGAAGTTTAGTATCTTTAATAATATGGAGCATATGAATTTTGATGCCATCAATTTTTAAATTATTTAGATATTGACAGGTAGCAATCATCTCTTCTTTTGTTTCGCCAGGTAAACCATTAATAATATGAACAACAACTTTAATATTAGCTTTTTTAAGTTTTTTAATCATCACTTCAAAGTTAGTTAAATCATGGCCTCGATTAATTAACTTTAAAGTTTTTTCGTGGATTGATTGTAACCCTAATTCAATAGTTAAATGAGTTCTTTTATTTAAATCGACTAAGTAATCAAATGTTTCGGGGGTGATGGCATCGCTTCTAGTTGCAATTGCTAAACCAACAACATTTGGCATATTTAAAATAGCCTCATAGTTCTTTTTTAGGACACTAGTTGGAGCAAAAGTATTAGTATAGGCTTGAAAATAGCCAATATAAAAACTATCGGGCCATTTTAAAGCCATCTTTGCTTTTATTTGATTAAACTGGGTAATTATATCATCATTAACATTACCAGCAAAATCACCGCTGCCTTTATTGGAACAATAAATACAGCCTTGGTTATTAATAATATTCGGACAATAAAAACCGGCATTTAAACTGACTTTAAAAACCTTTTTGCCGAATAAATGCTTGTAATAATAATTTAAGGTATGATAGCGTTTATTATCAATTGAATAAGTAAACATTTTTATCACCAAAAGAATTATATCACGATTGCCTAAAATATTCAGATATGCTATTATTAGATTGAATAAAAATAAAGTGGGTGGCATAGATGAGTGCGTTAGAAAAACATTTCAAAATCGATTATGCTCGAGCTCGAAGTAATCCGAAAGCCATTATTCAAGGCAAAAACTATCGGATTACCGTTTTAAGTGAGCAGCTAGTCCGTTTAGAGTATGATAATACTGGTGTTTTTGAAGACCGCCCAACTGAACTTGCTTTGTATCGAGATTTTGATGTTCCCCAATTTAAACTTGAAGAAGACGAAAAATATGTTGTTATAAATACTAGTTATTTTAGTTTGCAATATCTTAAAGGCAAACCATTTGTTGGTTCAAGATATAATCCAGAGTCAAACTTAAGAATTAATTTAGCTAATACTAACCGAGTTTGGCATTTTAATCACCCAGAAGTGAGAAATTATAATAGTATTATTGCTAATTTGGACCGCGCTGATAATCGTTATGATAAAAATGCAGGTAAAATAAGTGCTGATAAAGTTAAAAAGAAAATTGACGAAGTTATTAATAAACAAAAAGGATTATTTTCTGAGGATGGATTTGTTTCAATTGATGATTCAAAGTCTTTATTATTTGATGAAGACGGAGGTTTATTTAATAAAGAAAGAAGTGCAGTTGATACTTATGTTTTTTTCTATCGTCATGATTTTCAATTGTGTTTACAAAACTATTTTCGTTTAACTGGGGCACCACCCCTAATTCCTCGTTATGCCCTTGGTGTTTGGTGGAACCGGAGTAAATTATATACCCAGGAAGATATTAAAGGTTTATTAAATGATTTTAATAAGCATCATATACCCCTTAGTATTCTTGTTTTAGGTGATACTTGGCATTTAAAGGATCGTAGTAATTTAAGCCGTTTTAAAACGGGTTATACTTTTAATCCTGATTATTTTTCTAATCCAGGGGAATTAACTAAGTATCTTCATGAAAAAGGAGTTCGGTTCGGTTTAAATATTGATCCTGGAGAAGGTATTCTTCCTTTTGAACCAAAATATGATGAAATTGCCGCATATTTAAATATAACTGAGAAGCAAACTATCCCTTTTAATATTTTTGATAAGAATTTAATGTATTTATACTTAAACAAACTTATTGCTCCTTTATATAACATTGGGGTAGATTTCTTTTGGTTAGATTATTTTAATGATAAAGATAAATATACGAGTAATGCCCTAACTCATTTTCACTTCAATGATTTTAAAAAAACAAGTGATAAAAGACCTTTAGTCTTATCACGAATAACTTCTATTGCCCCACATCGTTATCCAGTTCACTATTCAGGAGAAACGCTTGTTAGTTGGAAGACTTTACAAACCTTACCTTTTTATAATTCTTCTGCAACTAATCTTGGTTTATCTTGGTGGAGTCATGATATTGGTGGTTATAAAGACGGGGTTGAAGATTCAGAGTTATATATGCGTTATGTTCAACTTGGAACATATAGCCCAATTTTTAGATTTGCGGCCAAATATGGTCATTATTATAAAAGAGAACCTTGGCGTTGGGATATAAAAACTCAAAATATTGTTCGTGAATATTGTAATACGAGACATCGTTTAATTCCTTATTTATATTCCGAGGCTTATAAGTATTATAAAAAGGGAGCACCTTTAATTAATCCTTTATATTATAAGTACCCGGCTATCTATGATGAGCCAGCTTATAAAAACGAATATTATTTTGGTAGTGAAATGTTTGTTTCGCCAATTACGACAAAAAAAGATGGAATAATGAACCGGGCAGTTGAACGAATATTTATTCCGGAAGGAACTTGGTATGATTTTAAGACCGGTAAGAAATTTCCTGGGAATAAAAGATATGTAATGTTTTTTAAAGATGAAGATTATCCCGTTTTTGCCCAAAACGGTTCAATTATCCCGATGGCTGATTTAGAAAAAAACATTAATGTTACTAATGCCCCGGAAAATATGGAAATCCATGTTTTTCCAGGTAAGAGTAATAGTTATGATTTATATGAAGATGATGGAATAAGTTCTTTATATCAAGAAGGATACTATATATTAACTAAAATTGATTATAATTATATGATGAATAATTATACATTGATAATTAGACCGATAGAAGGCAAAAGCGGTTTAATTCCAGCCCGTCGTAATTATCGAATTAGATTTAGAAATACCCGTCAGGCATCAAATGTTGTTGTTTATGTTGGCCAAGAAAAAGTAACTTGCGAGCAATATGTTGAAGACGCTGATTTTGTTGTTGTAGTACCTAATGTAGCAACAACGCAACAATTAACAATTAATTGTAAGGGGCGTGATATTGAAATTGATGCGGTGCCAATTATTAATGAAGATATTGATTCAATTATTACCGATTTACAAATTAAAACTGAATTAAAAGAGCGACTTGCAGCGGTTTTATTTGGTGACTTGCCATTAAGTAAAAAAAGAATTGGAATCAAAAAACTTAAAAAAGCAGGATTAGAGCCTTTATTTATTCGAATGTTTATTAAATTGCTTGAATATATTGCTGAAATCTAATATAATGTTAACTAAGCGAAGAAAAAAGAGTAGTAGTAAATTAATCTTTTGAAGAGAGCCGATGAATGCTGAAAATTGGTAAAGATAATTTATGAACTTGCTTTTGGATGTGATAGGGTAATTCCTTTATCAATTATAAGCTAAGTTAATTAGAAACTAAGGTGGTACCACGGCATTTCGTCCTTATGAGGAAATGCCTTTTGTTTTGGAAAGGAAGATAAAAAATGATCGACTATAAAGGATACTTAATTTTTTTTGGCGGTTTGTATTGGTTTGTTTTTATTGTTTACAAGATTTTACTTAACCGTAAGATAAAGAAGAACAAGGAGGCAGAAATAACGGAGTTTAGTTATTTAATACCAAAGTTTAATTTAGATAAGAAACAAATTAAATATGCGCGAACAACAACAGAAATCGCTTTAATTAATGCTTTTATTATTTCTTTTGTTGCCACAATTATTTCGTCTATTCCAGTTGGTTTGGTTTATCAATTACTAATTGGTTTTGTCATGATTTTTGCCCTCATTTATTCATTATATGAAATTTATGGTCGACATTTAGCAAAGAAATGGGGAAATAAAAAATGATAAATTATACTGAAATTGAAAAAAAATGGCAAGATAAATGGGCCTTTAAAAAAATTTTTAAAGTAGAAAATGGGGGCGAGCAAGAAAAATATTATATCTTGGTTGAATTCCCATATCCTTCTGGAGCTGGTCTTCATGTTGGTCATGTTAGAAGTTATTCAGCTCTTGATGCAATGGCAAGGGTAAAAAGAAGACAAGGTTTTAATGTTTTATTTCCAATGGGAATGGATGCTTTTGGTTCACCAGCTGAACAATATGCCATTAAACATAAGATAAATCCCCGTGAAGCAGTGGAAGCAAACATTGGGATTTTTGGTAATCAAATGAGGAAATTAGGTTTCTCATTTGATTGGGATCGGTTTGTTAATACATCTGATCCAAAATATTATAAATGGACTCAATGGCAATTCTTAAAATTTTATG
>CAYSZU010000013.1:7803-12559 GCA_964435635.1 uncultured Muribaculaceae bacterium | reverse complement strand
GTTCGGGCCTCCCATATGGCTGGACGCTGTATTGAGTGTGGCGAATGTGAACGGGTATGCCCGGTAAACATTCCCCTTATGCTCATAAACCAGAAGCTGATCAAAGATGTAAACACTTTCTTCGGGCCTTATGAAGCGGGTATGGCTTATAAAGCGGAAAAGGAAATTAACTGGTGTCCAGTTTGTAAAACCGGTTTATCAAACGAAGATGCTGCTGGTGGAGTGTGTGAGCGTTGTGGGACTAAAACAATAAAGAAAATGAAAAACCAATGGTTATTAAAAATGCAAAGTTATGCTGATAGTTTAATTGATGGTTTAAAAGATACTGATTTTCTTGAAAAAATAAAAACTGCTCAAATAAATTGGATTGGTCGAAGTGAAGGGGCTGAAGTTGATTTTTTAATTAAAGAAATCAATGAAAAATTAACTGTTTTTACAACTCGTCCAGATACGTTATATGGGGCAACATTTATGGTTATGTCACCAGAACATAAATTATTAACAAAGTATCAGGATAAAATTATTAATGAAGAAGAGGTAGCTCAATATCAAAAAGAAGCAGCTAGTAAGGATGAAATTGAAAGAACTGATATGACCAAAGCTAAAACTGGCTTAAAAATTAATGGCTTAACAGCTATTAACCCGGTTAATCAGCAAGAAATACCAATTTATATCTCAGATTATGTTTTAGCAACATATGGAACTGGTGCGATTATGGCTGTTCCTGCTCATGATGAACGAGATTTTGAGTTTGCTACAAAATTTGGGATTGAAATAATTCCGGTAATCGAAGCAAAAATTGATGGTCAGGACATTCCTTTACCATATATGGGCGAAGGAAAAATGATTAATTCTGGGGTCCTAGATGGTTTAACAAATAAAGAAGAATCAATCAATAAAATGATTAATTATTTAGAAGAACAAAAAATAGGTCATAAAACAATTAATTATCGTTTGCAAGATTGGATTTTTAGCCGCCAAAGATTTTGGGGCGAACCAATTCCAATGATTAATTGTCCAGAATGTGGTTGGGTGGCAGTTCCTGAGGGAGATCTTCCAGTTGTCTTACCTGATGTAAGCAGTTATGAACCGACCGAAAACGGTGATAGTCCTTTAGCAAATATACCGGAGTGGGTTAATACTAAATGTCCAAAATGTGGTCATGAGGCCCAAAGAGAAACTGATACAATGCCGAATTGGGCCGGATCAAGTTGGTATTGGTTAAGATATATGGATGCCAACAACGATCAGGAATTCGTGTCACAAGATGCTGTAAAGTATTGGAATATGGTTGATTATTATAACGGTGGAATGGAACATGCCACAAGGCACTTATTATATGCCCGTTTTTGGCATCATTTCTTATATAATCAAGGCTTAATTCCTTTTAAAGAACCATTTAAGAAAAGAGTTGCTCATGGGATGATCTTGGGTGAAAATGGCGAAAAAATGAGTAAAAGCAAAGGTAATGTTGTTAATCCAGATGATATGGTTACTGAATATGGAGCCGATGCGCTAAGAACTTATGAATTATTTATTGGCGATTATGAAAAAGATGCTGTTTGGCAAGAAACTGGTTTAAAAGGTTGTAAAAGATTTCTTGATAAAGTTGAGCGCTTAGGTGAAAAACTTAATGATCAAGAAGGATATACTCCTGAGTTAGAAAATATAATTAATAAAACTATTAAAAAAGTTACTGAAGATATTGTTTCAATGAAATACAATACTGCTGTTTCAGCTTTAATGATTTTGGCGAATGCTTATGATGCTATTAATACAATTTCAAGAAGCGATTATCTATTGTTGATTTCTTTATTGAATCCAATGGCTCCTCACCTTACAGAGGAACTTAATGAAAGATATAATTTTGGACCAATGCTTTTTACGGTTAATTGGCCAAAACACGATGAACAAAAAGCTAAAGATCAAGAAATTGAAATTGGTGTTCAAATTAATGGTAAACTTAGATCGAGCATTATAGTTAAAAGTGATGAAGATCAAACCAAAGTAGAACAAAAAGCTTTAGCTGAAGAGAATGTTAAAAAACATCTAGCTGGTCATGAAATTGTAAGAATAATAGTTATTCCGAATAAAATAGTGAATATTGTTATTAAGTAAAAGAAGGAAACTTCTTTTTCTTATGTAATTAATGTTTTTCTATGATAAAATATTAATAGGTGGTCATATGATTATTACGCTTGATCAAAAGCAAATTAAGGTTATAATTCAACGTAAAAAAATTAAAAATTTATATTTTAAATTTGATCACGAATTAAATTTGATTGTTAGTTGTCATAAACGTTATAGTGATCAAGAAATAATTAAGATTATTAATAGTAATGAAGAGGCACTAACTAAATTATATTTTAAAGCCGAAAAACAAAATACCAACCAGGGGCGCTTCTATTATCTTGGTAAACATTATACAATTGTTGTTAATGAAGCAGTTAAAGAAGTTTATTTTGATGATGATTTAATCTGGACTAAGAATCATAAAATGCTTGATAAATTCTATTTAGCTGAGTGCCGAAGAGTTTTTGAAGAACGGATTAATTATCTGATGACGAAATTTTTAGATGTTCCCGCTTTTAATCTAAAAATAAGAAAAATGCAAACTAGATGGGGCGTCTGTCATCGAATTAAGAAAACAATTACATTAAATAGTGAACTATTAAAAAAAGAAATAGATCTAATTGATTATGTAATAGTTCATGAATTATGTCATTTTTATGAAGGCAATCATCGACCAAGTTTTTGGTTAGAAGTTGCAAAAAGATATCCGGAATATAAACAAGCAAGAAAAAAGCTAAAGGAGGTTTAAAATGGAACAAATTGAATCGTTAACAAATGGTCGAGTTAAGGACTGGACTAAACTTAAAAACAAGAAATATCGTGATGAAACTAATTTGTTTTTGGTTGAAGGAGAACACTTAGTCATTGAAGCTTTAAAAGCAAATTTAGTTAAAGAAATCATCTTGCTTCAAGAAGTGGATTATGGTCTAAAAGTTCCAAAGTTTTTAGTAACTGAAGCAATTATGAAAAAGATTACGGGTCTAGTATCATGCCCAACAATTGTTGCTGTTTGTTATAAGAAAAAAGATACAGAAATCGGTTCAAAGGTTTTGTTAATTGATGCCTTACAAGATCCTGGTAATTTAGGAACAATTATTAGAAGTGCTGTAGCTTTTAAAATTGATACAATTATTATTGGTCAAAATAGTGTTGATTTATATAATGAAAAAGTAATTAGAGCTAGTGAAGGAATGCTTTTTAAGATAGATATTATAATGGCTGATTTACCAACGATAATTAAACAATTAAACAGTCGTGGTTATCAAATATATGGGACTGATGTTAGGCAAGGCAAGGTCCTTAAAAAAATAAAATTCGATTCTAAAGTTGCCATCGTTATCGGTAATGAAGGTAATGGACTAAGCCCTCAAGTGGCTGATTTATGTGCTGAAAATATTTATATCCCAATGGCTGATTGTTGTGAGAGTCTAAATGCCGCGATGGCAACAACAATTATTTTATATGAAATGGCTGGTCAAGATGACTAACGAATATATATACTTAGGTTATATTTGTGGAACGCATGGCCTAAAAGGAGAAATTAAAATAAAAAGCCAATTTGATAAGAAAGCTTTAGTTTTTAAGCCAGATTTTAAATTATATATTGGCCCCAAAAAAGAAGAGAGTGTTATCAACAGTTATCGCCATCATAAACAATTTGAAATGGTTACGATAAATGATTATAATAATATAAATCAAGTTGAGCATTTAATTACATTAGATGTTTATATTAAAAGAGCAGATTTAAAATTAGTTGATCAAGACTATTTACTAGGTGATTTAATTGGGTTAAATGTAATTGAAAATAACGAAATAATTGGCAAAGTTAGTGATATTATGTATAATAAGGGCAACGATTTATTAGTTGTTCAGGGCATTAAACAATTTTATATTCCCTTACAGGGAAATTATATAAAAAAGGTTGATGTTTCAAATCAGAAAATTACAACTGATAAGGCGAAGGAATTGATAATATGAAAATCGATATTCTAACTTTATTTCCTGAAATGTTTAACGGGTTTATTAAAGAGTCAATAATTAAAAGAGCCATAGTTGATAAGCTTGTGACAATTAATATTATTAATTTTAGGGATTATTCACCATTAAAAAATAAACAAGTTGATGATACTCCTTATGGTGGTGGCGGGGGAATGGTCTTACGTTGTGAACCGATATTTGCAGCTGTTAAGGCTTTAAAGCAAGGTGATACAAGAGTAATCTTAATGACTCCAGATGGTCAACCATATCATCAAGCAAAAGCAAAACAATTAAGTAAGATTAATCATATAATAATAATTTGTGGTCATTATGAAGGAATTGATGAAAGAATCAGAACTTTGGTTGATGATGAGATTAGTATTGGAGATTATATCTTAACCGGTGGTGAACTTCCGGCGATGGTTGTAAGCGATAGTATAGTAAGACTTATTAAAGGAGTTATTAATGAAGATAGTTTAGTTAACGAATCATTTGAAGATAATTTACTTGATTATCCGACCTATACAAAACCCCAAGAATTTCAAGGAATGAAAGTTCCGGAGATTCTAATGAATGGTGATCATGCCAAAATTACTGCTTATCGTTACCAAGAAAGAGTGAAAAAGACTAAAGAAAAAAGACCTGATTTATTAAAGTAGGTGAGAATATGGCCAGTTATTTAATCAAAAAAGATGAAAAAATATAA
>CAYSZU010000013.1:0-7793 GCA_964435635.1 uncultured Muribaculaceae bacterium | reverse complement strand
AATAAATTAGAAGAAAAACTTACAAACCTTATTGCGAGTATTAAAGATGCGGGAAGGGTTAAGGTAATGATTACCATTTCAACAACTCCTGAAATTGTACTTGCGACCTCAAAAGATGAAAAAACAAATTCGATTGTTTATATGCAATATGATTTGTATGGCTATAAATTTAACCCAAAGAAGAAAAGTAGTGCGTATATTG
Source organism: uncultured Muribaculaceae bacterium (assembly GCA_964435635.1). Lineage (GTDB taxonomy): Bacteria > Bacillota_I > Bacilli_A > RF39 > UBA660 > DAOOOU01. Next base: position 7,591 of record CAYSZU010000013.1, on the reverse strand, counting down.
ATGTTAAAGAAGTAACGGTTATTAATCCTGGGATGATTGATAATATTTTATCAATTAAATTTAATGCCCAATTTAAAAAGCTCCTTGCAATGGCTTTAAAAGTTGCTAAAGATGAGGATGCAACAGAAGGAGATGCTCAAATTGTCCTTGGTGAAGTAGAATTAATTCGGCAGATTATTATGAATCGTTATCAAAAGTTTCTAAAGAGAACAAAAGAAGATATGTTTTTAAAAAAACTACGCTTAATTGAAAATGAAATGCGAATAAAAATCTTATGTATAAAAGAAAAGAAAAAACTTGATTACCAAGATACTTTAAATAACTTAAAAAGCCTTAGTGACGATGATTTAGTACCAGAGGAGACCATTCGTGGACCAAGACGATAAGTTTTGGTTTTTTTACTAAACGAAGGGAGAATACTAATTGTATCCTCATAACATATTTGATATAATTAGGGCTAAATAGCGAAGCGTAAAAAGAAAATATGATTGATTAATTGAATGAAAGAGAGATTAAGATGAAATTGAAAAATTCGTTTTTTTATACAATAAGAGAAAACGTTAAAGATGAAGATTCAACGAGTGGTAATTTGTTAGTGCGAAGCGGCATGATTAAGAAAACTAGTAGTGGCGTTTATATGTTTATGCCTTTAGGTCTAAGAGTTTTAAATAAACTAAAAGCTATCGTTGATGAGGAAATGGTAAAGGCTGAAGCTAGTGAATTATTAATGCCTAGTTTAATTCCCCAAGATGTCTTTGAAAAGTGTGGTCGAGTAGCGGCATTTGGTAATGATATGTTTAGCTTAAAAGATCGCAATAACCGTAATTTTGTTCTTGGTCCAACCCATGAAGAATTATTTGTGCAAGCCGCAATGATGAAGGTCCATAGTTATAAAGATTTACCTTTTACTATCTATCAATGTGCTGATAAATTTCGTGATGAACCAAGGCCACGTTTTGGATTAATTAGAGTTCGGGAATTTATAATGAAAGACGCTTATAGTTTTGATAAAGATTATGAAGGCTTAGATAGCTCATATCAAAAAATGTATCAAGCTTACCAAAATATTTTAAAAAAAATAGGCATTACTTATAGAGTAGTAACTGCTGATACTGGGGCTATGGGTGGTCTTCTTTCAGAAGAATTTCAGGCTATTACTGATATCGGCGAAGATACATTAGTATTGTGTCAAGATTGTGATTACGCTTCTAATATCGAAGTATGTCCATGCGCAGATCAAGCAACTGAAGAAGTGGAAGTTAAGAAACTAAATATGATTAATACTCCTAATTTAGGGACGATCGCTGATGTTTCTAATTTTCTAAATGAGGACCCTGACAAATTTGTTAAAACAATGATTTATAAGATTGATGATCTTTTTTATGCGGTGATGGTTCCTGGCAATCGGGAAATAAATGAAACTAAAGTACGAAAGACAGTTGGTGGGATTAAGATAGAATTAGCATCAGCAGCTGATGTTGAAGCAATTACTAAAGCAGCCCTTGGTTTTGCCGGACCAATTGATTTACCAATTCCAATTATTATGGATAGCCAAATTATCAAAATGAAAAATTTTATTGTGGGAGCTAACAAAACAGATTATCATTATCAAAATGTTAACTTAAAAGATTTTAAATATGATTATTCAGCGGATTTAAAAATGGTTAAAGAAAGTGATAAGTGTCCAAAATGTGGTGGTAAGATATACTTTAAAAAAGGGATTGAAATCGGTAATACCTTTAAACTAGGTGAAAAGTATGCTATTGGTTTGGGGTTAAACTATTTAGATAGTCAAAATCAAAAGCAAAATGTTGTAATGGGATCATACGGCTTAGGTTTAGGGCGCTGTTTAGCTGCTTTAGTTGAACAAAATCATGATGATAAAGGAATTATTTGGCCAATGACGGTGGCTCCTTATCAAGTAGCTATTATCCTTGTTAATCCCGAAGATGAAATAATGAAAGCGCTTGCGATAAAATTGTATCAAGAATTAAATAAACGAGGTGTTGATTCAATTCTTGATGACCGAGATGAACGAATCGGGGTTAAATTTAACGATATGGATTTAATTGGGATTCCTTTACGAATTGTAGTTGGTAAAAAAGCTAAAGAAGGATTAGTAGAATTTAAAAAGCAAAATGATCTAGCATCAGTGGAATTAACTATTAATGATGCTCTTGAAACTATTACGCAAATTACTTGTCAAGCTAAAAATGATATGTTATAATCATTTTGCTTCTTAAAGAGGGAATCCGCTAAATAGTTATTTATGATTTTCGCTAGAGTATATGAAAGGATGATATTATGAGTAATTTAATCGATAAGATTAACAAGAGGCAAATTAGAACAGATTTACCAGAATTCAGAGTTGGCGACATTGTCAAAGTTGATGTATGGGTAAAAGAAGGAAAGAAGGAAAGAATCCAAGCTTTTGAAGGCATTGTTTGTGCTAAAAAAGGCGGTAGTGTTTCAGAAACCTTTTCGGTTCGAAAGAAAAGTAGTGGCATTGGGGTTGTTAGAACATTTCCTGTTCACGCTCCAACGATTGACAAAATAACGGTTATTAAAAAAGGAAAAGTTCGTCGAGCTAAACTAAACTTCTTAAAAGCCTTAAGAAAAGAATACAAAGTAAAAGAGAGAAATTAAGTTTTAACTTAATTTTTTTTTGATATAATGCTATAATGGCATTGGTGATGAAAATGAAACCATGGATGAGGGACTTAATCAGTTATATTATTATTTTTGCGGCCGTTGTTATTGTAAGAACTTTTGTGGCAACGCCAGTTAGGGTAAGTGGCATTAGTATGTTTCCTACTTTAACCGGTACAGAAATAATGATTCTTAATAAACTAGGTAAAATACAACGGTTTGAAGTAGTAGTTGTAGATCACGCTAAAGAAGGTAAAGTTATTAAAAGAGTCTTTGGTTTACCAGGTGAGACGATTGAAATTAAGGATAATATTGTCTATATTAATGATAAAGCAATAACAGATCGTTTTGGGGTAGGTCATATGGCTAATTACCCAAGAACCGAGCTAGAATATGATGAATACTTTATGCTTGGTGATAATCGTGATAATTCAATGGATAGTCGTTATTTTGGACCAATTAAATTTGGCAAGATAATGGGGACAACAAAGTTAGTTATTTATCCAATTAGTAAGTTTGGTAATATTAACTGAATAGAAAGTATTGTATTAATATTAACCAATGGGGTTCAAGAAGAAAAACGATTTTAACATGATAAGTGGCGCATTAAAAAGAAGTAAAAATTAATAAATAAGGTTTGTTAAAAAAATTAACATGAGTTTTGATTGTTTTACTTATAAGATAATCGCAGGAGGGCAAATAATGAATAAAAAAGAAGATTTAGCTAAAGCTAATATTAATTGGTTGATTACGATTTATTTAACCACTTTGGAATTTCCTTTATTTACAAGGCTTTGTGAGAATTAACATCTTGCATTTTTTTAATAAAAATCACTAAAAAGTTGTAAAAAATGGCAAAAACACCTAAAAATAGGTGCTTTTTTGTCAAGAAGTGAGAAGGTGATTACACCTTTTAACCCCATTGAAAAATAATAAAATTAAATATTCGTAAAATAAATAATATTCCTAACAAAAGAAATCTTTAAAAAGTGTGGTATAATGGGAATATAAGGTAGGTAGATATATATGGATAATTATAGTTTGAATGTAGATTCTCCTATTAAGGGTGGTTACTTTAGTTCTGAGCAAATAGATTTATTATCTATAATACAATGTCAGTCAATTGATGAATTAATGAGATTTATTTTAAATTGTGATCAAATTAATCGTGTTAATGGTATTTTTGAATCTATTAACGGAATGGATTTAGAATCTGCAAAAAGAAGTATTTTTAAAAGTTATCAAAATTCAATGGTATATCATGATCAAGGGCTAGACGCTTCTAGAATGAATAGATTTAATTATTTAAGAATAACATCTGAAGAAGAATTAATGTCAGTTATTGATAAATCACATCCAAGAAGTCAAGAAATACTATCATTAAATCACCATTTTATTTCTGAAGAATGGGATCAAACAAAATCTATTAGCTATGAAGAAATGGAAACATTGAACTCACAATTACCATTATTTAATAGTATGCTTATTGGTTCAGGTAAAATATATAAAGTTATAAACAAATATGATACAAATAAAGATACTAAATATGATTTCTACTTTGCAAAAAGAGATTTAGATTTTGCATATAAAAATGGCAAACAAGTCAGATTTCATTCTTTACTTGTAAAAGATGATGGGAAAATATTTAATGAAAAATCTAAAGAAGAAATAATGGATATAATAAAAGAATATGTTAAACAAAGTATAGATTTTATAAATGATTATAACTCTAGTCATAAAATTAATATTAATGATAAAGAAGAAGCAGTTATTAATGCTGTGGATTTATTTAATGAAATTGTAAGTTTTGATAAGAATGAAAAAGGTGAATATTATAATATATGGGAACAGAAATATGGAATATCATTGCCTGAATTAATGTCATGTTTTGAATATGCATTAGTTAACAAACCTGAAGGTGTTAATTATCTTTATAATGAACCATTTTTAGAAGATGATCAAAGAAGACAAAAAGTGTTTGAAACTCTAGCTCAAACTACACCAGGATTAATTGATACATTAGGTTCACAAATGCATATTACAATTACTCAAGATATTGATAGTATAAGAAGATGTTTTGCAGATTTTAAAAAATTGCAAGAAAGTACAGGAAAGAAAATTCAAATAACGGAATTCGATATGTGCTTAGGACGAAGTGATGTTCCAAGAGTATTTGGACCAAATGCAGATATTTCTCTTGAAAGAGTATATCAGGAAAAAGATAAAAAAATTTCTGAAATATCTAGTGCTATCAATGAATCAGGAGTTAAGTTATCAGGCGTGTCATATTGGTCTTTAACTGATGGTATTGATTGCAATTTAGAAAGAATCAGAAGTAACGCATTATCTAACCATCAAATCAGTAATGTTAATGAAATTCCAACTGTATGTGGAGGACTAATTCCTACGCATAAAAAAATAGTGAAAAACAATGAATTAAATCAAATTGTTAGTAACTCTAACCAGAGTAATGTGCAATCTGGAATGCATATATAAAAAGGATTGTAATATTAAGTCATTACGCATAATAAAGACAGGGTTAAATCCTGTTTTTATATGGTATAATATGTGAAGGAGTTATTGGTATGTCTAAATATAAAGTTGGTTCTTATATACGACTATCTAGAGATGAAAGTTATAGTAATTCGGATAGTATAGATAATCAAATTAAATTAACTGATTTTTATTGTGAAGAAAACAATTTAGAAGTAATTGATAAATATATTGATAATGGATATAGCGGAACAACTTTTGAAAGGCCTGCATTTAAAAAACTTCTAGAAGATATAGAAGATGGTTTAATTAATACCGTCATAGTAAAAGACTTATTTAGATTAGGAAAAAATTATATTTTAGTAGGTCATTACTTGTATCATTATTTTCCTGCTAAGAATTTAAGATTTATTTCTATTAATGATTATTTTGTCAGAAAAAGAATTTTACAAAAAAGTTTATGATTTTGCTAAAAATCTATTAAAAGAAGTTGATATGTATTAGAAAAATACCGTGTATATGATATAATTATTTAGAAAAAAGGAAGTGATTTAAATGGCTGAAAAAAATGAAAAAGTATTTTCTAATACGGTTATCAATTGTGAGATCGGCTCATATGGCCGAAATAGAGCAATCCCTTATAAATAAAGGGCTTCGTCATAAAAAGTTTTTACATATTTATTGTAATTGGAGGAAAAGTGAGAGAAAAAACTATTCATAAGATGAATTTAAATGATTCACCTTTTAAACTTATTAGTCAGGGAAGCAAAACAATTGAACTTAGATTAAATGATGAAAAACGCCAAAAATTAAAAGATGGTGATTACATTAATTTTACAAATTTAGAAACACAAGAAGAAGTCTTAGTTGAAATAATTAAATTAAATTTATTTCCGGATTTTAAGACATTATATAAACAGTATGATCCAACAGCAATGGGTTATAAAGAAACTGATGTGGTAGATTATCACGACATGGAAGAATATTACTCTCTTGATAAACAAAAATTATACAGTGCCTTAGCGATAGAAATAAATTTAGTGAAAGAGAGGAAACGTAATGAATATTAAAACAGATGGAATAGTTCATCATCCATTAGGCGGAGCATCTTATATGTTTGAAAAAGAAATTATTCCATATCTATTAAAACAATTGCCTAAAAACCATATTAAAATAAGTGTAGGAGCACAAGTAAATAGCTCACCTCATTTTGGTACGTTGATAACGATTGCTCTTTCATATGAGCTTGCTTTACAACTTGAAAATAAATCTAACAAAAAAGCGTCTATTTTATACGAAATTATTGAAACCGCTCCCGGCGAAGAATCAAAAATTAATGGTTTAAAATATCAAAAGAACTTAGAGACAAGCGGAGAGATAAATAAATATCTTGATGAATACATTGAAATATTAAACCATTATTCTAAAACAACTGGCATCGAATATGAAATAAGGTATCAATCTGAATTTAACAATTCAAAAGAGATTTCTCCTATTATTAAAAATATTTTAAGTCACCGTGAATTTATTTCTTCAAGGTTAGATCCAAAATACAACAACTTGCGAATAAGAAGCTCGTGTCCTAAATGCGGTCTAACAGATAAGCATTCTGTTAAAAATGAGTATATAGGCGACTATATTTATTTTGTGTGTCCTGTACATGGTAAATATAGAGTGAATTTTATAACGGAAACACATAAACTTGAGTACAATTCTCCATTAAGGAATTTAATTAGAGGCATTTTTTATAGTACTGTTAATAATAGCGATGATTATGCTTACCAAATTTTAAGAGTAACTGGTAGTGATTATGCCGGCTTTTATCAAGAAGAAATGAGATATAAATTAGCTTCTCATTTAGGCTATGATGTATCAAAAATGTCTTTTATATTCTATGCTCCATTGATTATGGACTGGCCTGGAGCAAAAATGAGTAAATCACTATATGTGAAAAAAGGAGCTTACAATGACATCCCGCAAGAATTTATTAATTATCATTTATTAAAAAATATAAGAGGAATAGAAAGTTTAAATACAATTTTAAAAATAGTGGAAACTTGGTTTAAAAATCCATATATGCTGTTTAGAAATTATACAATATATTACTTTATTAAGGAGTTTCAAAAATATGAATAATAAAGCTGTATATATGAGCATTAATCCTAATGCAACACAAAAAATTGTAAATCAAATTAAAAATCACGAATTTAGAAATTATATTCCTAAGCAACCGTTTAATATGATATTTGTATATGTAACTGCTCCAATAAGCTCGCTTAAATATATTATAAAAATAAATCAATTTATTAAGCATCCGTCACTTATAAAATATGAGGGTGATGGAAATGATGAATTCAACTCTGGTCATAAATCAAAGTATGCATATGAAATACATTCTGTTTATGAGATAAGCAATAATATGCCACTTTCGCTATTAAAAAAAGAGTAT
>CAYSZU010000012.1:4790-21920 GCA_964435635.1 uncultured Muribaculaceae bacterium | reverse complement strand
ATGTTGGTGAAGATGCTGGTCAATATTATATCGTGATGGAATATATTGAAGGTAAACATCTTAAAAACTTAATTAAAAAAAGAGGAGCCTTAACAATTACGGAAGTGACTGACATAATGCTTCAGATAACTGATGGCATGAGTGTGGCTCACGATTCATATATTATTCATCGTGATATTAAACCTCAAAATATTATGATTTTAGAAAACGGGTTAGTAAAGATAACCGATTTTGGTATTGCGATGGCTTTAAATTCAACTCAATTAACCCAAACTAATTCAGTGATGGGCTCAGTTCATTACCTGCCACCAGAACAAGCTAATGGTAAAGGTAGTACTTTAAAAAGTGATATTTATTCAATGGGAATATTAATGTATGAGTTACTAACTGGTAAATTACCTTATCGGGGTGATAATGCAGTTGAAATAGCTTTAAAACACTTAAAAGAACCAATGCCTAATATTAGAGATGAATTCCCTAATCTACCACAGAGTATTGAAAATATTATTTTAATTGCAACGGCGAAAAATCCTAAAAATCGTTATAATGATGCGCGGGAAATGTATGATGATTTAAAAACTTGTTTAGATAGTTCGAGGGTTAAAGAAAAACCAATTACATATAAATATTCAGAGAATGAAATCGATGATACCAAGATTATTAAACAATTAAAATCAAAAGAAGTTACTAGTGAGAGTAGTGAAGAGCAAAGTGCAGAAGAGCAAATTGCTAAACAAATAACGGAGGCTGATTTCAATAAGAAGCAAAATAAATTGTTGCTAATTTTAGCAAGTGTTTTTGCCGGCTTAATTGTCATCGTTGCTTGTATTGTTGTTTTATTACCTCAAATGGCAACACGTAAAGAAATAAGAATTCCAGATGTCAAAGGCTTAACGGTTGCTAAGGCAATTGATACTTTACAAGATTTAGGCTTTAAAGTAGCCGATGAGCAAAAAGAAATAAGCGATCCTGAAATAGCGGCGGGCAAAGTTGTTAAAACTAATCCGTTAGCAGGCATTAAAAAGACTAAAGGAACAACTATTACTTTGTTTGTTTCCCTTGGTGATACAAATTATACAATGGAAGATTTTACTGGTCAAAACTATTTAACAGTCAAAGGAAAATTAGAAGCTTTTGGGATTTACGTTTTAATTGCAAAAAAAGAATTAGCTGCTGGTGAAACTGCTGAAGATGGGACAATTATTTCCCAATCAGTTGAGGTTGGCACTAAACTATCAGCTAAAGATACCGTTACTTTATTTATTCCAGATGTCGTTAGTGAATATCCTAATTTTACTGATGGGGTTTATAGTTTGGCTGAAGTTCAATCGTTTTGTGAAAAATATGGCATTATTTTAGACACTGAATATGTTGAAACCGATGAGTATGCCGAAGGGACAATTATTTACCAAAGTAAGCCGGCTGGTTATACAATTATTGCTGGAGTAACTCTTAAAATAAAAGTTGCAATGCCAGTTGAAACTGAAGATGATGACCAAAATAATGGCGATTGTGCCTTAGATGGAACTTGTGATTAATGAATGGTCAAATAGTTAAAATAATTAGTAATTTATATACCGTTAAAATTAATAATGAACTTTTTGAATGTCGGGCATGTGGCAAATTACGTAATCAAGAAATAACCCCAATTGTGGGAGATCATTGTTTTATTGATCTTAAAAACAAATATATTATGGATATCCTACCAAGGAAGAATAGTTTAAGTCGACCAGTTATTGCTAATGTCGATTATGCTTTAATCATCACTAGTGTTAAAGAACCAGACTTATCATTAAATCTACTTGATAAACAGTTAACAATGGTTCTTCATTGTCAGATAAAGCCAATAATTTGTTTTACAAAAATTGATTTACTAACTAAAAAAGAGCGCCAGGCTTTTAATAAAATAAAGAAGTATTATGAAAAGATTGGGATAAAAACCGTTAATAATTATCAAAAACTAAAATTACGCCGTCTATTACGCCAAAAAATTGTTGTTTTAGCTGGTCAAACCGGAGCGGGGAAATCATCATTACTAAATTCCTTAGATAAAAAGTTAAATATTAAAACAGCCCCAATTTCCCGTACTTTAGGCCGAGGTAAGCATACAACTAGTCATGTTGAGTTATATCCGATTTATACCAGTTTTATTGCTGATACCCCTGGTTTTTCATCGTTATCTTGTTCAAATATGACTAAAGAAGAAATAAAAAACTCATTCTTAGAATTTAATAAATATAGTTGCCCTTATCGCGATTGTAATCACATTGAAGAACCAAATTGTAAAGTTAAAGAAGCAGTTAATAAAGGGCAGATTAAAAAATCAAGATATGATAATTATTTAAGTTTTATTAAGGAGCGATAAAATGAAAATAGCAGTTTCGTTTTTAAATAGCGATAATCCTGTTCAAACAATTAAAAAGATTGATGATTCAAAAGCTGATTATATTCATGTTGATTTCATGGATAATACTTTTGTGCCTTATAAGAGTCTATCTATTAAGGAACTAAATAAGTATTTAAGCTATCCAAATAAACCTTTATTTGTTCATCTTATGGTTAATAATCCCCTTAAGTATTTAAATGATTTTGCTTTATTAAAAACTGAATATTTTACTTTCCAAGCCGAAATAAAAGCTGATTTAAAACAAGTAATCAAAGCAATCAATGAAGTTGGTTTAAAACCTGGTTTAGCAATTAATATAAAAACAGATCCAACTACAATCTTTGAATATTTACCATTAATCGAAATGGTTATAATAATGAGTGTTGAAGCTGGTCAAAGCGGGCAGCAATTTAATCCTATCGTTCTAGAAAAAGTTAAAACTTTAGCCGAGCAAAAAGCAGCCCAAAATTTAAATTTTATGATTTGTCTTGATGGGGGAATAAATAATGAAACGGCTAAAATAGCAGCAGATTTAGGTGTTGACTGCTATGCCGTAGCTTCTTATATTTGGCAAAGTGATGACTATGATGCCCAGATTGCTAGTTTAATCGATTAAAATAATAATCATCTAAAAGATTGGAGTTAAAATGGAAAATAACAAGATATTTAAAAAACAAGCTTTATTAATAATTATTGCTATCTTATTTTTTGGGATTGTTTTAATTGGTTTTTCTTATGCTTATTTTGTTCAATCTGATGCAGTTGCTAAAAAAGAAATTGTAACAATAGAAGATCTTTCTTTAACTTTTGATCAAAGTTCAACTATGACACCTAATCTAAAACCATTAAATGATGAAGCAGCTTTAAAAGAAGATAACAATTTATTTACTTTTACCGTTCGTAATTTAGGTGATGCTGAACCAAAGTATTATCTTACTTTACAAAATGATCTTTCAATTGTAAAAGATCCAAATAATATGCTTGATCATCAATACTTTAGAATAAGTGTTGATGGGGGAACTCCTTTTCCATTAACGGCGGCTGATAAAAGTGCCACAACTGATTTTACTAAGCAAAATGAGGCAATTTATTTAATCTCAAACTTTTATCAAATAAAACCAAAGCAAATAAATAAGCATACAATTCGAATTTGGCTCGATGAAAACGCCCCAACCAAAATCATTGGTCAAGCGATTAGTTTAAAAATCAGTTTAACAAAATAAAATTAAATAATAAAAAAAGCAGCCAGTTTTTAAACGGTTGCTCTTTTTGATACTTTAGCTTTTCTAGCACTTTGAACAATTTTTTTGCCATTAACAGTTTTCTTTTGAATATTAGGTTTTTGCGCATGCCTAGTTGCGTTTAAAGCATGACTTCTTCGATTGCCAAATAAAGGTCTTTCTTTAACTTCTTTGGTTGCCATAAATCCGCCTCCTTCTTTGTAATTAACTATGATAAACTTTATCATAAATAACTTATTAAGTCAAATACATCTTCTTTTGGGCACAATTTATTTAAGTTCTAATTCCGCTTTTTTTTGTTCCATGATATAATTATTTTATTAGGGTGGTGATGCTATGTTTATTCCTTTAGGAATAAGAACCGATTATTCTTTATTAAGTAGTCTAATTAAAATAAAAGAATTAATTAGTTTTTTAAAAGAACATAATATTACTACTTGTGGAATCTTGGATTTAAATTTATATGGGGTTGGGGAGTTTTATAATACTTGTCTTGAGCATAACATTAAACCAATAATTGGCTTAGATGTTATGCTAAATGATCATCATTTATACTTATATGCTAAAAACTATCGAGGCTATCAAAATCTTATTAAGTTAAATACGATTGTGACCCAAAGACCTTTAAGTATCCAAGAATTAAAGAAATATCAAAGCAATTTAATAACTGTTTTGCCAATGGCTAGTCAGTCTTTATACCAAGATATCAGCTCATTTATGAGCGAATTATATCTTGGCTATTGGAATGACTTTGAAAAGAAAAACGCTTTAATTATAAGTCAAAAGATTGTCTGGCTTAATCAAGTTTTGGCGTTAAAAAGCGAAACAACTAAATATCTAAATTATTTAAAAATAATTAATGAAGAGCGTCCAACTGATAATGAATACGCAAATAATTATTTTATTGTTCCCACTAATCAAAATGATATCAAAACAACGATTGACTTCGCTGCTTTAATCGATTTAAAAATCCCAACTAATCCTTTATTATTACCAAAGTATGATGAAAAAATCAAAGATTCTTGGTCTTATTTAGCTAACCTAAGTAAAAAAGGTTTAGAAAAACGTTTGCCTAAGGAAATTCCACCAGTCTATTTAGAACGATTAAAATATGAATTAGCAGTTATCCAAAAAATGGGCTTTGAAGATTATTTTTTGATTGTTTATGATTATGTTAAATATGCCAAGAAAAACAATATCTTAGTTGGGCCAGGGCGTGGTAGTGCAGCGGGATCTTTAGTATCTTATGTTTTAGGTATTACCAATGTTGATCCAATCAAATATCAATTATTATTTGAACGTTTTTTAAATCCCGATCGGGTAACGCTGCCAGATATTGATCTTGATTTTGAATTTACTAAAAGAGAACAAGTTATTAATTATATCAAAGAGCGCTATGGGAACGATCAGGTGGCATTAATTATGACTTATGGCACATTAAGTAGTAAACAAGTCATTCGTGATGTTGGAAAATGTTTAGAACTTGATAGCTATTTAATTGATCAGATTGCCAATCTACTTGATCCAAAATTATCATTAAAAATGAATTTACGAAATCCCAAGTTAAAAACGCTGATTGATAACGATGAAAAACTCCACCAGCTATTTGTTGTTAGTCTTCATTTAGAAGGTCTTAAAAGGCATATTAGTACTCATGCCGCGGGCATTGTTATTGCCAATCAACCACTAGAAAATATTATTCCAATTGCTAAGACTGGGGAAATGCTTTTAACCGGAATAACAATGGATTACTTAGAACAAAACGGTTTATTAAAAATGGATTTATTAGCTCTGAAAAATTTAACAATTATTCAAAATGTAATTGAATTAATTTATCAAGATACTAAACAAATTATTAATCTTAACGAATTACCATTAGATGATCAAAAAGCAATTAAGTTATTTAATCAAGTTGAAACGACTGGAATTTTTCAATTTGAAACTAATGGGATGAAAAATTTCTTAACTAAATTAAAACCAACTTGTTTTGCTGATATTATTGCTGCTACAGCTTTATTTCGTCCTGGGCCAATGGAAAACATTGATACTTTTATTAAAAGAAAAACCGGCCAAGAAAAAATAACTTATCTTCATCCATTATTAGAAACAATTTTAACTGAAACATACGGCATTATTGTTTATCAAGAACAAATAATGCAAATATTAGTAGCAATGGGTGGCTATACATATGCTGAGGCGGATAATATTCGCCGGGCAATGAGTAAAAAGAAAAAAGAAGTTATTGAACACGAAAAAGAGATTTTTGTTGCTAAGGCAATTAAACAAGGAATAAAGGAAGAGATTGCAACTAATGTTTATGATTTAATATTGAAGTTTGCTAATTACGGCTTTAATAAAGCCCATTCAGTTCCTTATGCTTTAATTAGTTATCAAATGGCTTATTTAAAAAGCAACTATCCCGAATATTTTATGGCTAATCTACTTAATATGAATATTGGTAGTGATCTTAAAACAAAAGAGTATTTAGATGAAATAAAAAAATATGATATTAAGATTTTAAAACCAGATATTAATCAAAGTACCGCGACTTATCAGATTAGTTCAAATGGTATTTTACTGCCTTTAAATAGTATTAAAAATATTGGTGAAAATAGTGTTAAAGCAATTGTTGATGAAAGAATTAAAAATGGTCTTTATCAAGATTACTTTGATTTTATTGCCCGCCTTTATAAGCAAAACATTAATCGCCAAACAATTGAATATTTAATTGATGGCGGTGCCTTTAATAGTTTGGCAATTAATCGCCAAACCTTATTAAACAATCTTGATCGGGCTATTACTTACGCTGAATTAAGCGCTGATTTAGATGCTAATTTAATTATGAAACCAGCTTTAGAAATATTTCCTGATGATGATGAAAAGACCTTAATTCAAAAGGAACTAAAAGCTTTTGGCTTTTACTTATCTAATCATCCTTGTAGTAAATATCAAACCCCAGATATTATTAAATTAATAAATAAAGCCCAATTTTTTGACAAATATATTAAAACTGTGGTTATAATAGAGAGAATCAAAAAAATTAAGACAAAGAAAAATGAAGAGATGGCTTTTATTACTGCATCAGATGAAACGGCCAGCGCCGAATTTATAATATTCCCTAAAAATAACCATTTATTAACTAAAATAGCCAAGGATGATATGTTATTAATTACTGGTCAAGTAACAAAAAGAATTAATGAATATCAAATCATTGTGTCTAGTATTGAAGAAATCAAGGAGGATAAACATGAGTGAAGAAGTAAAAAGATTTTTTGATAGTATTAGTTATGAAGATGATGGCTCATTTGTTGCTGCTGAAATCAAAAAAGTTATTTTAAATAAAAGTAGTGGTCTTTTTGAAGTTCACTTAGTTTTACCTAAACCAACCGATTTTAGTGCTACCGCAAAATTAGTTAAGTGTGCTGATCGAGGAATAAAAGGTGATAAGAAATGTCAGATTAAATTTATTTATCAAGAATTTAATGAGACAATTCTAAAAGATGTAATTCTTAATTTGCTTGATTTATTAGTTAAAAAAAGACCATCATTAATTGATGTTAAAGATTCAGAAATTAAAATAGAAGACCAAATAATTATTATTGAAGTAGAATCAAAGATCGAAGAAGCTGATATTAAAATTGAAGCCAAAAAGATTATTAAAGAATTAGAAATAATGGGGATTAACGGTTATAGTATTACAACTGTTTTAAATACGGAAAAACAGCAATTAATTAAAGCTTCCTTAAAAAAAGAAATAGTTTTTCAAAGCCCAATTGAAAAAATAAAGAATTCAATTATTCTAGGTAAACATGTTGATGGGGAAGTTAGTTTAATTAATAGTATTGTTAGTGATACTAAAAATATTATTGTTGAAGGATATATCTTTGGCCTTGATACTTTTGAAAAAGAAACAATAAATATTATTACGGTTAAATTGAGTGATAAATCAAATAGTATTTTAGCTAAAATATTTAAAAAAGATAAAGAAGAATTTAGAGACATTCTAAAATGTTTAAGTGTTGGTAAGTGGTATCGAATTCATGGTAATGCTGAATTTGATAGTTTTTCAAAGGAAATAGTTATTGCGATTCGTAGTATTGAAAGTATTCCTTCTAAAGATGAAAAAAGAGTTGATGAGGCGAGTGAAAAAAGAGTTGAGCTTCATGCTCATACTCATATGAGTGCGATGGACAGTGTTATTCCAGCTAAAGATTTAATTAAAATGGCGCAGAATTTAAATCATCGAGCAATCGCCGTAACTGATCATAACTGTTTACAAGCTTTTCCTGATATTTATAATATGGTTTATTGGGATAATAAAGGCAAAGATGAGAAGGATCAGTTTAAGGTTCTTTATGGGGCAGAATTAAATGTTGTTAGTGATGATGTTGATGTTGTTTATAATCCGCAAAAGTATCACCTTTTAAATGATGTTTTTGTTGTTTTTGACACGGAAACAACTGGCTTTTATGTTGGCAGTGACCAAATGATTGAAATTGGCGCCGTTAAAATAAAGAATGGTGAAATTATTGATCGCTTTGATGAATTTATTGATCCGGGAATTCCTTTGCCTGAAAAAATAACTGAGTTAACAGGAATTACTGACGAATTATTAAAAGGGCAAGATAATGAGAAGAATGTTACTAAAAGATTCCTAGCTTGGGTTGGGGATTTACCAATGGTAGCCCATAATGCTAAATTTGATATTGGTTTTATTGAAGAGGCAGTAAGTAAATATAAATTAGGGGTATTTAAAAATACGGTTGTTGACACAATGAGTATTGCCCGCATGTTAAATCCTGAATTTGTTAATCATAAATTAACTACTTTAGGTAAGAAGTATAAAGTTAATTGGGATGAAGATAGTCATCATCGTGCTGATTATGATGCCGAGAAAACCGGTCAAATATTTTACTCGATGTGTAAAACATTAGATGATCGTAATATTGAAACAACAATGGATATATATGATTCAATTAATATTGATGAATTAATTAAGTTTTCTTTTCCCTTTCATATTACGATTATTGCTAAAAATCAAGTTGGTTTAAAAAACCTCTTTAAACTAATTAGTCTAGCTAATACAAAATACTTATTTAAAAATGATCAACCAAAAATTCCCCGTCATGAGATTCAAGAACATCGGGAAGGTCTTTTAATTGGAAGTGGTTGTATTAATGGGGAAATTTTTGAAGCGGCAAAAGTAAAAGATGATAAAGAATTATCGCAAATGATGAAATTTTATGATTATATTGAAGTTCAACCAATTAGTGCGTGGGAACATCTTTTACAAGTTGAATCAAGTGGTTTTAAAACAAGACTAGCAATGCAAAAACATATTGAAAAGATTATTAAGATTGCTAAAGACGCTGGCAAGTTAGTCTGTGCCACCGGTGATGTCCATAATTTAACTCCCGAAGATAAAATATATCGGGAAATTATCGTTAGTCAAAAAACTAATGGTCGTTATCATCCTTTAAACCGACCGGGAGTTACTATTCCTAATATGTCTTATTTAACAACTGATGAAATGCTCGCGCAGTTTGATTTTTTAAGCAAAAAGGTTAGTCATGAAATTGTTATTACCAACCCAAATCTAATTGTTGATATGGTTGAACCAGTTCAAGTAATTAAAGATAAATTATATACGCCAATGATGGCTAATTCCGATGAAGAGACGACTAAAACCGTTTATGAAAAAGCGCATCAATTATATGGTCAAGAACTACCACCAATTGTTGCTGAACGATTAGAAAAAGAACTTCACGGGATTATTAGTAATGGTTATTCAGTCTTATATTTAATTGCTCGTAAACTAGTTAAAAAAAGTAATGAAGATGGTTATTTTGTTGGTTCAAGAGGATCAGTTGGTTCATCTTTTGTGGCAACGATGATGGATATTACTGAAGTAAATGGTTTACCGGCCCATTATTTATGTCCGAATTGTCAAAAATCAATTTGGGAAGATGAAAAAGGATTGTTTTCGCATTACTATGCTAGTGGTTATGATTTACCTGATTTTACTTGTTCTTGTGGCACCAAAATGCAAAAAGAAGGACAAGATATGCCTTTTGCTACTTTCCTTGGTTTTAATGCCGAAAAAGTTCCCGATATTGATTTAAACTTTTCTGGTGAGAATCAAGCCGACGCCCATAACTTCACCAAAGAATTATTTGGGGAGCATAATGTTTATCGCGCTGGGACAATTAATACAGTGGCTGAAAAAACGGCTTATGCTTATGTTAAATCTTATTGTGAAGATCGTAATATAATGATGCGTAATCCTGAAATCGAAAGATTAAGTAATGGTTGTACGGGAGTGAAAAAAACAACTGGTCAACATCCTGGCGGTATTATTGTTATCCCTGATTATTTAGATGTTTATGATTTTACGCCTTATCAATATCCAGCTGATGAACCAGATAGTTCTTGGTATACAACTCATTTTGCGTTCTCTGCAATTCATGATAATGTTTTAAAATTAGATATCTTAGGTCATGATGATCCAACTATGCTGAAGTATTTAGCAAATATAACGGGAGTTGATTTTCAAACTATTCCTTTTGATGATAAAAAAGTTCTAAGTTTATTTAGTAGTTGTAAAGCCCTAGGGGTTAAAAAAGAAGATATTAATTGTTTTTCGGGAACTTTAGGAGTTCCAGAATTTGGTACTAATTTTGTTATTAAAATGCTTGAAGAAACTAAACCAAAAACTTTTTCTGAATTAGTAAAAATATCTGGTCTTTCCCACGGGACCGACGTTTGGCAAAATAATGCCCGTGAGTTAATTGTTAATAAAGTAGTTGAGTTTAAAGATATTATTGGTTGTCGTGATGATATTATGACTAATCTAATTAATTATGGGATGGATGATAGCGCCGCTTTTAAAATAAGTGAATTTGTTCGGAAAGGTCGTCCTTGGAAAGAACCGGAGACATGGTCAGAATTTGTTGATATTATGAAAGCGGCAAAGATCCCTGATTGGTATATTAAATCATGTGGTAAGATAAAATATATGTTCCCTAAAGCTCACGCAACAGCATATGTTATGATGGGTTATCGAGTAGCTTGGTTTAAACTCCATTACCCTTTAGAATATTATTCCGGCTATTTTAGTATCAGGTGTCATGATTTTGATGTTGATGCTTTATTAGGAGGAACCCAAGCAATAAAGAATCGTTTAATAGCAATTCAAAATAAAGGCTATGATGCCCTAAATAAAGAGAAGAATATTGCCGAAGTATTAAATGTTGCCCTAGAGATGTTAGCTCGTGGTTTTCAGTTTAAGAATATCGATCTTGATAAATCAGCGGCTAGTCAGTTTATTGTTGATGAAGATAAAAAAAGTTTAATTATTCCTTTTATTAGTTTAGATGGTCTTGGTGATTCAGTTGCTAATAAAATAATTAACGAACGAGCAATTAGACCTTTTATAAGTGTTGAAGACTTAGCTCAAAGAGGCAAGTTAAGTTCAACAGTAGTTGATAAATTAAGAGTTTTAGGGGTATTAGAAAATCTCCCTGAAACAAGTCAGTTAAGTTTGTTTAACTAGATAATAATTATTTAGTAAGCTATAATAAGATGAAAGGAAGTGCTAAATGAATAAGTTAAATACCAAGATTATTATATTATTAATAATAATTATCTTAGCAGTAGTTGTTAGTGGTAGTATTTATTTAATTAATAATAAAGATAAAGTTTTTAATGATCAACCAAATAATAATATTAAAGATGATGAACCAGATGAAGAGGAAGAAGAAGTTGATGGGGCTTTAGAATCATTAACTTTTAAGGAGTTTAAACAAAAAAAAGCGAGTGGTGAACAATTTGTTCTTGTTATTGTTCAAAAAGGCTGTGGTTATTGTATCGAATTTAAACCGATTCTTCGTGAAGCGTTAGATGAATTAGAAATGGTCGGTTATCAATTAGATTTATCAACATTAACTACCAGTGAACATAAAGAATTTAATGAGTTAATTAAAATTAAAGGAACACCAACTACCTTAATTGTGGCAGATAATAAATTTGGTGAAACCCTAGTCGGGAGTAAAGATTTAGATACAACGGAATTATGGTTAAGGGTCTATTTTAAAAAATAGGCTTTTTTCTTGGTATAGATTAATTTTTAAATTAATGATACAATAACTCTGGTGATTTTAATGTTAGAAATTAAAGATTTAGATGTTTTGATTGACCACCAAAATATTATTACAAATTTAAATTTAAAAATAAATGATGGTGAAATCCATTGTCTTATCGGCCCAAATGGCGCCGGCAAAAGTACTGTTTCGCGCGTAATCTTAAAAGATCCAGCTTATCAAATTACGAAAGGAACAATTTTTTATCATAACCAAGATTTAACAACGTTATCAACGACGGAAATTGCTCAGTTGGGAATAATGTTAATCAACCAAAACCCACTTGAAATTGAGGGGGTTAGTAATGCTGAAATGTTAAGGACTGCCTTAACCCAAAAAACTAAGCAGCATGTTGATATCTTTGCTTTTAATAAAAAATTAGAAGGTATTTGTGAGCAGTTAAATGTGCCTAAAGATTTTATTCATCGTAATATTAACGAAGGAATGAGTGGGGGCGAACGGAAGAAAAATGAATTAGTTCATGTCTGGATGTTAGAACCTAAATTATTAATCTTAGATGAGATTGATTCTGGATTAGATATCGATGCTCTAAAAACCGTTATTGCTTCAATAAAAGATTATCATCAACAATATCAAGCGGCGCTATTAGTAATTACCCATAATCCTAAATTAATTAAGCTCTTAGAACCTGATTATATCCATATTTTAAAAGATCAAACTATAATTAAAACTGGTTCCCTAGATTTATTAAGTACTTTAGAAAAAGATGGGTTTGCGGTTTTTCAAGCTGAGGCTTCTTAATCATGGCAACAAAAAAGAATTTAAAAAAAACTGTTCTTAATCTTAATGATCAAACCTTTGATTTAACATCAAAAAAAGGCTTATTAGAACTAAATATTAGGGGTCAAGTTAAGATTAACTGGCTTGATCAGCAATGGCAAGGAGCACTTGAATTAATAATTAATTTAGCCCCTTATAGCCAGTTAATCTTTAATAGTTTTATTATCGCTTTAACTAGTCAACAAAAAATAATTATGAATCAAACAAACAATAGCCAGCTAATCTTTAATTATGCCGTTTTAGCTTTTGAACCTATTCAATTAACGATGGTGACAAAAATAACTGGTAGTTCTAATCTAACTGAACTAAATGTTAATGCTGTTTGTGAAGCTAAAGGTCAAATAACGGTTATGGCTGAGGGCATAATTAGTCCGCAAACGAAAGACAATCAATTAGCTGAAAACCTTAAATGCTTAGTATTAAATAAATCAACTAATAAAATAGTTCCAAACTTAATTGTTAATACTAATGAAACAGCTGTATATCATAATGCGACAATTGGACCTATTGACCCCCGGGAATTATTTTATTTAAGGAGTAAAGGGATTAGTAATCCCATGGCGATTAAATTAATTAGGAATGGTTTTTTAACAAAAAAGCTAACTTTTGAACCTATTATTAAAAATAAAATCGCTAGTATTTTAAACCAGAAAGGAGAATGAAGATGAAGCGGGAAGATTATCCTCTTTTAACAACCGAGTTAATTTATCTTGATAGTGCCTCAACTACTTTAAAACCCCAAATAGTGTTAGATAAAATGATGGAATATTATCGCTCTTATTCAGCCAATATTCATCGAGGGGATTATGACTTATCAATTAGAGTTGATCAAGAATATGAGCAAGCGCGTGATATTGCGAAAAACTTTATTAATGCTAAAGTCCGTCAAGAAATAGTTTTTACAAGTGGCACAACCGAATCGTTAAACATGATTTGTGATGGCTTTTTTCGTCCTTTATTAAAAGCTCAAGATGAAATAATTCTGACTAAAAGTGAGCACGCTTCAAATCTATTACCTTGGTTTAGATTAGCGCGTGATTTGAATTGTCAAATAAAATATATTGAGTTAGATAATGATTATCATGTTACAATTGCTAATCTAAAAAAAGTAATCACGCCCCAAACAAAATTAATTTCATTAGCTCAGATTACTAATGTGCTTGGTGATATTAGGCCAATTAAAGAGATTTGTCAGGTGGCCCATGAAAACAATATTTATGTTGTTGTTGATGGCGCCCAAAGTGTTCCGCACCTGGCCGTTGATGTTCAAGATTTAGCTTGTGACTTTTTAACTTTTTCTGGTCATAAAATGGGGGGACCAACCGGAATCGGAATCCTTTATGGTCGTCAAGAATTATTAGAAAAATTTATTCCCCTTAAATTAGGTGGGGGGATGAATGAGCATTTTGATCATGAAAATGATTATGCCTATAAAAAACTTCCTCATCTTTTAGAAGCAGGAACCCCAAATATTGCTGGGGCAATTGCCCTTGGAGCTGCTATTAATTATCTTCAGGAAATCGGGATGAATGAAATTACAACTTATGAAAAAAATTTAAGAAGTTATTTACTAACTAAGCTAATAGATATTCCTCATTTAAATATTATTAATCCTAAAAGTGAAGGTTCAATAATTACTTTTAATGTTGAGGGCATTTTCAGTCAAGATGTTGCTTGTTATTTAAATAAATATCATATCTGTCTAAGAGCTGGACATCATTGTGCTAAAATGGTTAAAGATATTATTAAGACTAGTAGTACTTGTCGAATCAGTCTATATCTTTATAATACAAAAGAGGAGATAGATAAACTAGTTGAATTATTAACTGATAAAGATAAGATTATTAGGGAGATGTTATAATGGATCCTAATTTAAAAAGAGAAATAATTATGAATAATTATTTAAACCCTTATAATAAACAAACTGTTGCTGATAGTAACTATCTTAAAGCAAATAGTAATAATGAATCTTGTATTGATAATATTAATTTATTTTTATTAATTGAAAACGATTTAATTAAAGATTTAAAATTTGATGGTGAAGCTTGTGCTATTAGTACGGCGGCTACTTCAATTATGGCTAAATTAGTAATTGGTAAGACTAAAGAAGCAGCGCTTCATTTAGTTAATGAATATGAAAAAATGATTAACGAACAAGCTTATCAGATTGAACTCCTTGGGGAAGCAAACTGTTTTGATGAAATATATAAGCAGCAGAACCGGAAGAATTGTGCCTTATTACCATGGCGTGGGTTAAAATCTTTACTAACTAAAAAGCAACCTTAACGGTTGCTTTAATATTTATGTTAACTTAAATTGAAATTTCAATTATTATCAAGTATAATTATAAACATAGGAGTAGGTGCTTAAGATGTCAAGAGAAGAAGCAATTAAGAACATGTTAATTAATAAGATAGATTTATTAATGACTGAAACTGGAATTGAAGTTACTAATCAACAATTTCAAAATTCCCTTAATAAATATTTAAGTTCATCGGCCTCACTTACTGAAATAGAAGCCGATATTGAAAGACAATTTAATGAAAAATTAGCGTTCTATAAACATGACCAACGCCATGAAGAAATAATTGCTTCATATAAAGCTGGTGTTGGACCTTTTGAAAATGGTCAAAACTGTTATCTAGTTAGTTATAATAATGGCCAAAAGACAATTCAAGCTGCTAAATTAACTAAAGTAAGTGAACCTGGTAAAGGAATTAATAAACCAGTTAAAGTAATGATTAATGATGATCCAGAAAAAACTGCTTTCCGCAAAGATAGTAGTCAGGTAACGGCTTTATACTTAGATGATTTAGAAGTTATTATGAGTCAAATTGCTTTCTTGCTTGATGTTGAAATGGCAAAAACTTATCGGGTTTATGATGAATCTATGAAACCGATTGGGGCCCTTAGTGAAAACTGTTGTCAGAAAGTTACGGAAAAGTTTTATGACTTTGAAGAACTAGCAAAGATTGTTTTTGCTCATACCGAAAAACCTGAGATAAAAGCTTGGCTCCAAGAATATAACAATAAGTATCCCCTTGATAAGAATCATGATATTAGTGCTTCATCCCTTCCGGAATTATATAATGTTGGAATTGAATTTTCCTTAAAAGTAATTGCTGGATTACCCCAAATAACACCAGAGAATGAAGCAGAACTAGTTCAAAAGTTTTTTGATATGAAAATATTTGAACTTTTTTCTAATAGCGTTGATAGCACCTTTTCTAATTATGGGGTAGTTGTTGATCCAACTAAAACACCATTTACTTATCGTTTTGGTGCGCTTTTTGATAAAGCAGTTATTGCTGGACCAGATATCGAGCCAAGTAATGTCTTTTTAAATAATTTCATTGTTAATAAAGGGGAATTATATAAAACTTTAGTGGCAAATTATTATCCTTTTATTAAAAATAAATCAAGAATGATCATTAATAATAAAGCAGTAATTACAGATGCCCTTAATTTAGTAATAAGAGATTTTTTAACTTATGGGGTAGGAAAAGAATATCAACAAACGATTGCTAATAATATTGCTATGATGGAACATGAATTAGGAACCGCAAAAAATAATGCCCCTGATTCAGTTGATGATCAACTAACTGATGCTACTAATACTGAGATTGCCACGAGCCGGGCTAGTGCTCTGCAAAGAGGCCAAGGGGTTAAAAAAGCTAAAGGTCAATCATTATCCTTAAACGATGGATCGATGCCAGGAATTATTCTTGATGATAGTGGTCGGATTAATCTTAAATTTATAACGATAATGGCCCTTTTAATCATAATGATTGTTTATATTTTTAGTCGCTTTATTAGTTAATTATTATTAATAAAACGATTTTTATAAAGGAAGGAAAATAACGATGATTGATATTAATTTAATTAGAGAAAATAAAGCCTTAGTGCAGGAAAATATTAAGAAAAAGTTTCAAACTGCTAAATTACCTTTAGTTGATGAAATTTATGAACTTGATATTAAGTATCGTGAAGCTAAAAAAAGAGCTGATGATTTACGTAATGAAAAAAACAAATTAAGTGATCAAATTGGTTTATTAATGAGGGAAGGACAAAAAGAATTAGCTGAAGCTAATAAAGAAAAAGTAACCCTTATTAACTTAGAAATTACTACCCTAGAAGCTCAAGAATTAGAGTATGAGACAGTTATAAGAAGTAAAATGCTATTAATCCCTAATCTAATTGATGATTCAGTGCCGCTTGGAAAAAGCGATGCGGAAAATGTTGAAAAAGAAAGATTTGGTGAAGCCTTCATACCATCTTATGAGATTCCATATCATGCTGATATTCTTGAAGGATTAAATAGCTTAGATAAGAATAGTGCCGGTCGCACTAGTGGTAATGGTTTCTATTACTTAATGGGTGATGGGGCCCGCTTACATTCAGCTTTATTAAGTTATGCGCGTGATTTTATGATTGATCACGGTTTTACTTACTGTATTCCCCCTTTTATGATTAGAAGTGATGTTGTCACTGGGGTTATGTCATTTGCCGAAATGGATGCGATGATGTATAAAATAGAAAACGAAGATTTATATTTAATTGGGAC
>CAYSZU010000012.1:0-4780 GCA_964435635.1 uncultured Muribaculaceae bacterium | reverse complement strand
GAAACTGATTTACCAATAACCTTAACTGCTTATTCGCCATGCTTTCGTAAGGAAGTAGGCGCTCATGGTTTAGAAGAAAGAGGAATTTATCGCGTTCATCAATTTGAGAAACAAGAAATGGTTGTTTTATGTCGGCCAGAAGAAGCAATGGCTTGGTACAATAAAATGTGGCAATTAACGGTGGATTTCTTTTGTAGTTTAGATATTCCGGTGCGAACTTTAGAATGTTGTAGTGGTGATTTAGCTGATTTAAAAGTTAAATCATGTGATATTGAAGCATGGAGTCCTCGTCAACAAAAATACTTTGAAGTTGGTTCTTGTTCAACTTTAGGTGATGCTCAAGCAAGACGTTTAGCTATAAGAACCAAAGGTGAAAAAGGAACATATTATGTTAGTACCTTAAATAATACAGTTCTAGCCACCCCAAGAGGGTTAATTGCCCTTCTAGAAAACAATTATAATGAAGACGGGTCAATTAACATTCCTCTTGCTCTAAGGCCTTATATGGGTGGAAAAGACCTAATTAAACCAGCAACAAGATAATATAATAATAGTTGAAACTAGCCAGCTTTATTGAAGAGTTTAAGAACTCTTTTTATTTTGAAATTACTATGTTAAAATAATAATAGGAGATGAAAAGAAAATGAAATCAGAACCAGTTATAATTGAAGGAGTAAAAAGAGTAAATACTAAAAGAAATATCATTATTGGAACAATTGGTGTTGCCCTGGCAATTATCGCTTTTATCGCGATGGCCGGAGTAACAAATAGTACAATTGTCTGTGTAAAAGAAGAAAACGAAAATGATTTACAGACAAAGTTTGTTTATACCGGAACCTTTAAAGGAGATAAACTGACTAAAGTAGCCTGGACTAATGAAATGACTTTTGCCGAAGAAAGTTATGCCGATATGTATTATCAATCAATTAAAGCTGCTGGAGATATGACCGAAAATGAAGGAATGACTACAACTATTAAACAAGATGGCAAAACAGTTATTTATCAAGTTGAAGTTGATCCAAAAAAAGCTTCTAGTGAAGCCCAAGCCCAAATGGAACTTGAAGGTAATATGGTTAAAGATGAGTTTGTTAAAAACTTTGAAGAAACCGGCTTTAAATGTAATTAAGCAAAGATAAATCACTAGTAATAGTGGTTTTTTTATGTTAAAATCAACCTGATTAACAAAACGTTTTAAAAAATAAAAAGGAGGAATAATAATGAATTTACCAAGTTTAAAAGAAGCTAAAAAAAGAAGTGATTTACCAACTGAATATCAAGATCTACCAGTAAATCAATATCCTCCTTTAACTAATCACCATAAGTATTTTTTAAAAACTTATGGTTGTCAAATGAATGTTCATGATTCAGAAGAAATTGCTTTTCGCCTTGAAAACCTTGGTTTAACTAGAACCGATCTTTTAACTGAAGCTGATGTAGTAATCTTAAATACTTGTGCAATTAGGGAAAATGCCCATGATAAAGTGTTTGGTTTTCTAGGCCGTTGTAAACATCAAAAAAAGCTTAATCCTCATTTAATCATTGGCTTGTGTGGTTGTATGGCCCAAGAAGAAAAAGTTGTTAATGATATTATGACTAAGTATCAATATATTGATCTTGTTTTTGGTACTCATAATATTTATGATTTAGAAGAGATGATTATAAATAATCAGAATGAAACAAAGATTAACGTTTATAGTTACGAAGGTAAAGTGTATGAAAATATCAACTATCAACGTGATTCAAAAATAAAAGCTTGGGTTAATATTATGTATGGCTGTGATAAATTTTGTACTTATTGTATTGTCCCTTATACTAGAGGCAAACAACGAAGTCGTCAAAGCCAAGCAATTATTAAAGAAATTAACTTGTTAGTTAAAGAAGGTTATCAAGAAGTAACCTTACTTGGCCAAAACGTTAATGCTTATGGTAAAGACTTACCTAACGAATTATCTTTTGCGGCTTTATTAAAAGCAGTTAGTGAGACTAATATCCCTCGAATTAGATTTGTCACAAGTCACCCTTGGGATTTTACGGCAGAAATGATTGATATCATGGCAAATAAGCAAAATATCATGCCTTATGTTCATTTACCGCTTCAAGCGGGGAGTGATCAAATTCTAAAATTAATGGGGCGTCAATATACCGCAGCTTCATATTTAGAATTGTTTAATATAATTAAAACGAAAATTCCTAATGTGGCGATAACAACTGATATAATTGTTGGTTTTCCAAATGAGACAGAAGCCGACTTTCAAGCAACTTTAGAAATGGTTGAAAAATGTCAGTTTGATGGCGCATTTACTTTTATTTATTCACCAAGAGAGGGTACTCCTGCAGCTTTAATTGAAGATAAAACTAGTCAAAAAGAAAAAGAAGAACGCTTACAAATTCTTAATGAAAGAGTTAATCATTATGCTTTACTTAATAATCAAAAATTAGTTGGCGATACTTTTGCGGTTTTAATTGAAGGTCAAAGTGAAAAAGGCAAAGATATGTATTTTGGTTATACCCCAACAATGAAATTAGTTAATGTTAAGGCGTCCCAAACAATGATTGGCCAAACGGTGGCAGTTAAGATAACTGAAGCTAAAAGCTTTAGCTTAAACGGAATTATGGAATAAAGGAGAACAACAATGAAAATTGAAAAATTAAACCATCAAGGTCATGGAATAGGTTATCAAGATCAAAAAATCACCTTTGTTGCTAAAGCTTTACCGGGTGATGATGTTGAAATAAAAATTACTAAGACTGATAAAAAGATTAATGAAGCAGTTATTCTTAAAATTAATGAACCAAGTCCAAAAAGAATTGCTGCTTTATGTCCTCATTTTAATAAATGTGGTGGGTGTGACTTATTAAATTTAACTTATGAGGATACCTTAGCTTTCAAAAAGCAAAATGTCAAAGAGATATTACTTAAATATGCTAACCTTGAAGTTGATCCGGAAATTATTGCCAGTCCTTCGCCCTTAAATTATCGCAATAAAATCACTTTAAAAATTAAACAAGGAAACCCTGGTTATTACGAAGAAAAATCACATTCTTTAGTTAAAACCGATGAATGTTTGCTAGCTCAACAAGGAATAAATAATTTTATTAAAGATATTCCATTATTAAAAATAAAGAATGGTCAAATAACAATTAGAGCAAACTATAACGATGAATTACTTATTGTGATTGATAGTAAAGATAAGTTAAAGATTGATTATCAGGTATTAAAAGCAAAACATAAAATAGTCGGATTCATCATTAACAAAGTAGTTGTTAATGGTGATGGTTATTTTATTGATAGAATAAATAACCATTTATTCCAAGTTAGTTATAACTCATTTTTTCAAGTTAATCGAGCTGTTAGTGCTAAAATATTTGATTATTGTTTAGAAAATATTAAAGAAGCTGATAGCTTACTTGATTTATATTGTGGGGTAGGCACCTTGAGTAATTGCTTAGCATCAAAGTTTAAAACTGTCTATGGGATTGAAATCGTTCATAGTGCCATTAAAGATGCTTTAGTAAATAATAAAATAAATAAAGTTAAAAATATTAAATATTTATTAGGTGATGTAGCCACTGCTATTACAAAAATAGAGCAACAATTTGATACGATGGTGATTGATCCACCGCGAGCTGGAATTGATCGTTCAACAATCAAAATTATTAATGAGCAGCTACCTAACGAAATATTATATATTTCTTGTAATGCGATAACTTTGGCGCGTGATTTAAAATTATTAGCGCCAAACTATACGCTTAAAACAATTAAACTCTTTGATATGTTTCCTTACACTGCCCACGTTGAGTGCGTGGTATTGATGTCGCGCAATATGTAGAGAAAACACATTGCAAACGTACAATATGTTGTGTTTTTGCACATTTAGAGAGTGATAATTGCCTACTTATCATTGGCGATAAAACGTGATATAATTAGGCTATATTAAAACGGGAGGTGAGCTTGTGGATTCGAAGATATGGTATATCCCGGCAAAGAATGACCGGTTAGAAAAGAAGGTTGGAATCTATTGCAGGGTCAGTACAAACGAAAAGGAACAGTTATATAGCCTCGCGGCACAGATTTCTGCTTTGACAAGAGCGGTTGCGAATGTCAGTCAATGGCGGCTGGCAGATGTTTTTATCGATATCGCGTCAGCGAAGGGAGAAATTCCTCGTCGTGAATTTGAACGACTGCTTCGAGAATGTGAAGCTCACAATATCTCCGTTGTCCTGACAAAAAGTATCAGCAGATTTGGCCGGGATACTGTTGAGACTTTATCAGCACTCAACAAGCTGAAAGCAGCAGGTGTCAGAATCATATTTGAAGAAGAAAATCTGGATACCGATGAAGTTGACAGCAACCTTATGATTTCGGTGATGGAATCCTTTGCCCAGGCTGAAAATGAGAGCCGAAACGAAAACATTCGCATGGGACTTGCTAGAGAGCTGCAAATGGTACGTCCGGCCTTTACAAACGAAAGCTGTACGGCTACGTCAAGAGTAAAGATGGAGATCTTGTAATTGACAATGAACAGGCTAAGGTTGTGCGAGATGTTTTCAGATGGTACCTTGATGGCGCCAGCGTGCTTGGCATCATAAAGAAACTTTCAGATGCAGGTATTCCTTCCCCTACCGGTAAAGAAACGTGGAGCAAGCGCTCTATAGAGAAGATGCTTGTAAATGAAAAATATACAGGTACGGTTACACTTCTGGATTCCGCTACACAGAAATATGAATTTCAGATGAAAGAATGTCATCCGCCGATTATAACGGAGAGCGAGTTCAGGGC
>CAYSZU010000011.1:0-24369 GCA_964435635.1 uncultured Muribaculaceae bacterium | reverse complement strand
AATATTTTAACGGAAAATAGTGGAACGAGAATATTAAAATCTGAGAGTGCTAAATATATTTCTTATATTGTGGAAGATTATGAAAGAGATTTAACTTATACTTGGCAATTTGAAAAAACTGATGAGTTTTATGCGAGTGTCAGTGATAATTTAGAAATTGATTTAAATTTAAGATTAAGTATTGATACAATGACTAAAACAACTAAGGAAATAAATGAACGAGTTGATCAGAACAAGTTAATTGTAACTTTTGAACATCATGGTAAACTTCCTGAGGTAGCAACAATTAGAATTAATGTTGCTAAAAAGTTTGCTGATGGGGATAAGTTATATTTATATTATTTTAATGAAGATTCAGGTAATATAGAATACATTGATAATAAACTTAAAGTTAAAGATGGTTATGTTGAATTTCAAATTGATCATTGCTCGGATTATTTTTTAACAGCAGCTGTTGTTAATGACGCTGTTAATAATCCGAAAAGCATTAATTATATTATTATCGGTCTTGGGGTAGTTGTCTTTATTCTTGTTGCGGTAACTTTAAAACAATCAAAAAGGTAAAGCCTTATCAAAAGGCTTTTTTTATGTTATAATCTATTTCAGGTGAAGAGACATGTTTGTAGATGAAATTACGATTAAAGCAATTGCTGGTAAAGGCGGGGACGGATGTACCTCTTTTCGTCGTGAAAAATATGTCCCAATGGGTGGACCAGATGGTGGTAATGGTGGTAAAGGAGCAGACATTGTTTTTACGGTTGATAAGGGTTTAAAAACCTTAATTGATTTAAGATATATGAAAGTAATTAGGGGCGATAAAGGAACTAACGGTAAAGGTAGTTTACGCAATGGCGCGGGAGCTGAAGCAATCACTATAAAAGTTCCGGAAGGAACAACTTTAATTGATGCTGATACTAATTTAATTTTAGCTGATTTAATTCACGAAGGTGATAAATTCGTTGTTGCTCATGGGGGTCGTGGGGGCCGAGGAAATAAGGCTTTTGCGACGCATAGTGAACCGGCACCAAAATTAAGTGAATATGGTGAACCAGGGGAAGAAAGATTAATTAAATGTGAATTGAAGATGTTAGCTGATGTTGGCATCGTTGGAATGCCTAGCGTTGGTAAGAGTTCTCTTTTAGCTAATATAAGTGCTTCTAAACCAAAAATTGCTAGTTATCATTTTACAACTTTAAATCCTAATCTTGGGGTCGTAAAATTAAAAGATCAGCGGACTTTTGTTATTGCTGATTTACCTGGCTTAATTGAAGGAGCTTCCGAAGGAATAGGGTTAGGTCATAAATTTCTTAAACATGCGATGCGTACTAGAGTAATTGCTCATGTGCTTGATATGGGTTCTTTTGAAGGCCGTGATCCAATTAAAGATTATGAGACAATTAGAAATGAAATGCTTAAATTTAATGATTTTTTAGGGCGAAAGAAAGAAATTGTTTTAGCTAATAAAATGGATTTAGAAGCCGCTAAAGAAAATTTATTATTATTTAAGGCCCAGTATCCTCAAATAGATGTTTGTGAAATAAGTGTAATTAATTCATGGGGAATAGAAGAAGCTTTAATTAAAATAGCTGATTTACTTGAACAGATTAAAGATGAACCGTTATATGAAGCTGATAAATATGAGAGTCATGTAATTTATAAATTTCAAAATGAAAAACCCTATACCATTACCAAAGATAATGATGTTTGGGTTTTAAAAGGTCAAGAAATTACTAAACTATTTAAAATGACTAAGTTTGGCGAAGATGAATCAGTTTTAAGATTTGCGCGCAAACTTCGTGGCCTTGGGATTGAAGATGAACTAGAAAAACTTGGGGCTAAGCGTGGTGATGAAGTCCAAATTATGGATTATATCTTCTTATTCAAAGAATAGGTAATCATTTAGTTTTAATGTAAGACTAGTGTTTTTTGGTAATTCTAGAATACTAGTTTTCTTTTGCTTATTTTTAATTCTTAATATCTTATTAGGTAATAAATTATTTTTTAAATAAATTATTTTATTATCTTGATCAAGAGCAACGATATCAATTGCTTCTTTCATCAAAAAAGTATGAATTGAATTACAATTTTTAAATAATAGGCCATAATTAATTTGTTTTTGACCAATTAAGCCGAATAATCTTTTTGCAAAGCTGTTAGCTTCCTTTATAATTAATATTTTATTATTTAATTTGATTTTCATCTAATCACCATTAATATCATAGCATAAATTAATTTATTTAGGCTTTATAAGTTTATAAATATTGACAAAAAGCCAATTTTTATATATTATGGAATAGTAGAAGGTGATTAGATGGATCTTAATCGAAAAGGACAAGCGTTAGTAGAATACGTCTTAATTATAGCCGTAATTAGTGTTATAGCAGTAGCGCTAGTGAATTATTTTGGTGGTTATTTAAAAGATTCAATTACTAAGACTTCTTGTTCATTAATCGGTGATACTTATGTAGCTGGGAAGACAGCTGGCGAAGGTTACTGTAAGAGCGAAGCAGAAGAGTAAACTAAAACATGTTTATCATGTTTTTTTTATGAAATGATAAAGACTTGTTTTAGTTGTCACGTATTTTCTCTTATGCTATAATAAATAATAGTATAGTAGGGGTGAAAATAGTGGATAAAAGAAGGGGACAAGCGCTAGTTGAATTTGTGATTATTTTACCAGTTTTTA
Source organism: uncultured Muribaculaceae bacterium (assembly GCA_964435635.1). Classification (GTDB taxonomy): domain Bacteria; phylum Bacillota_I; class Bacilli_A; order RF39; family UBA660; genus DAOOOU01. The sequence continues at coordinate 21,683 of CAYSZU010000011.1, read as the reverse complement.
TCCTGCTTGTTTTAGGCATTATTGATGTTGGCAAAATAATTTATTTTCAAAATACCATGGAAAATGCTTTAGAAGATGCAGTTATATTATACAAAGCTGATCATACTTATGATGAAATTTTAACTGAATTACATCGCAATGATAAGCAACTTGGACTTGAAGTTACTAACGAAAATAATAATTATGTGAAGATTAATTTAACTAAGGAAATGCCAATTATTACCCCTGGATTAAATATGGTTATTACTAATCCTTATCAAATTAATGTTAGCCGAGTGATTAGTTATGAACAATAATAAAGGCCAAGTTTTAGTTTTATTTATTATTCTATTACCAGTTTTAGTCTTAGTAGCAGCATTAGTCATTGATACAGGCTTAATCCTAAAAGAAAAATCAAAACTAGTTGGAACTACTAAAACGATAATGGCTGAAATTATTAATCGGGAAGATAGGGAAATAGTTGGAAAAGATTTATATACTAAAAATGATATTCCGATAACTAATTTAAAAATAACAAAAGAAAATGAACAATTAAAGATTAAAAATTATTATTTCGTTGATAGTATTTTTGGTAATACAATTGGGATTAAGAATTATAAAATTAGCATTGTGATGAGCGCTTATGAAGAAGAAGAGCGGCTAATTTTTATTAAAGAATAGAGGGACAATATGGCAAGTAGGAAAAGCAAAATAATTGGGATTTCTTCAGCTAAAGGTGGCGTTGGTAAAACAATTACAACGATTAATTTGGCCGGGATATTTAAAATTTTAGGTAAAAAAGTCCTGATTATTGATTTGGATTTATATAGTGGGGGAGTTGCTGTTTATTTAAATAAACAAGCCGAAAAAAATTTTTATAATTTAGTTGATGATATTAATAATAACCGTTATAAAGAGTTTATGGATTATATCACTCATTATGATGATAATATTGACTTTTTAGCTTGTCCAAAAGATCCTCGTCAAGCTAATAAAATTGATTCTAAATATGTTGATTTAATCTTAGATAAAGCTTCTTTTCAATATGACGTAATTCTAATTGATACTAATCATATTTTAAACGAAATCAATGTTGTAACCCTAGATAAAGTCGATAAGATATTATTTATTGTTACTAATGATCCAATCGATTTAAAAAATATGCGTTCTTTATTAAGTATTTTTAGAGATATTGGCCTTCGTAATTATAAGTTGTTATTAAATAATAGTCGTGATCCATTTAAAAACTATTTTGATTTATATGATATTAAAAATATTGTTAAAAATAATATTGATTATAGTCTATCATCGGCTTTTTATATTAAAAATATTGATAAATATATAATGAATGGCCAAATTATTACTTTATTACCAAAGATTGCAAATGTCTTTAATAAAGATTATACGGCTTTAATGAATGTAGCAAATGATATGCTAAGTGAAGAAGGTGATAAACATGAGTAGACCAAGTTTACTTGATGCTTTTAATATTGAAAATAAAGCTTCAACAGTTGGCAGTGTAACTGATTATGAAATCTTTAAAGATAAACGTTTATTAGATGACTTAAGAACAAGAATTGTTGAAAGTCTAATCGATAAAGAAATGCCAAAAAACAAATTATTAAATGAGTTTATCAATGATGAAATTGATGCTAATGTTGAAGGTTATGATTTAAGCAACCTAGAAAGAAGTCACTTATTTAACTTAATTGATAATGAAATTAATGGTTATGGTCCAATCACTGAATTATTAGGCGATAAAAACATTTCGGAAATTATGGTTAATGGCCCTGATGAAATCTATATTGAAATTGATGGCCAGTTAATTAAAGATGAGAGTGTTTCATTTATTAATGATGAGCATATTATAAGAACAATTCAACGATTAATTCAGCCAATGGGTCGAACTATTGATGCAACTAATCCAATGATTGACTCAAGATTACAAGATGGTTCAAGAATTAATGCGGTTATTCCTCCATTAACAACTAAGGGACCAGTTATTACAATTCGTAAGTTTAAAGAAGCAATGACGGGACCAGAAGATTTAATTAGAATTGGTTCTTTAACGCCTTACATGGCCCGTTTCTTAGAAGCGGCTGTCCAAGGCAAACTAAATATTATTGTCTGTGGTGGAACTGGTAGTGGTAAAACAACGCTTTTAAATATTTTAAGTGGTTTTATTGATGATAGTGAACGGGTTATTACAATCGAAGATGCGGCTGAATTAAAATTAAATCAACAACATGTTATTGCCCTAGAAACAAGAAAAATAAATTATGAGAGTGAAGGAGAAGTTACAATTAGGGATTTAGTAATAAATTCACTAAGAATGCGCCCTGATCGAATAATTGTTGGTGAAGTTCGTGGTAAAGAGGCATTTGATATGCTTCAAGCAATGAATACTGGTCATGACGGTTCATTAACTACCCTTCATGCTAATGGGCCAATTGATGCTTTAAATCGTTTAGAAACAATGGTCTTAATGAGTGGGATTGATATTCCTATCAAGGCAGTTCGAGAATATATTGATAATGCCATTGATTTAGTTGTTAATATTGACCGAATGAATGATGGAAAGCGTAAAGTAACAAGTATTTGTGAATTAGTAGGTATAAAAGATGGTAATCTTCAATTAAAAGAAATCTTTGCTTTTAAACAAAAAGGAATGACTGAGAAAAATGAAGTTGATGGGGAATACATCTTATATAATTATATTCCTCAAGTATATAAGAAGATAAAAGCCCGTGGTATTATTTCGGTTGATGATATCTTTGAACCAATAAATAAACATAATAATTAGAAAGGAATGGTTTTCATGGCTAATAAAGTCATATGGGAAGTTCTGGTTGTTCAGATTCTATCAATTGCCAGCTTATTTTTTATAATCATTTATTTATTAAGAACATCCAAAACAATTCAACGAGAAAAAAGAATTTCAAACTTTGCTTTGAAATCTTTAAAATATGATGAATTAGCTTTTTTCGAAAAAATCAATCAACTTGTTTGGAAGGTCATTCGGGGCTTTAGTAAACTATTAAAAAAATCAAAAGTAATTAGTCGCTATGGAGTTCGTTTTGATAAACATGTTTTATACGAAGAAAGAGAACTTAAAGAAGGTCTTGATTATGTTTCCCTAAAGTTTATCATTGGTTTTGCCTTAGTAATATTTAATATTTTTACAATTATGTTCCAATATGTCAATGTTAATGGGATGGGTTTATTTTTAACTTTTATTTTAGGTTTCTTTTTACCTGATATCTTTTTAAAAATCGAGTTTAATCGTAAGAGGCAAAGAATTGCTGATGATTTATTAAAAGCGATTATTATAATGAACAATGCTTTTAAATCAGGTCGTAATATTATGCAAGCAATTGAAATTGTTAAAGACGAATTAGATGGAGCAATTAGTGATGAGTTTTCTAAAATATATATGGATATAACATATGGGTTAAGTCTAGAAGTAGTTTTTGGTCGTTTTTATGATCGAATTCAACTTGAAGATGCTAAGTATATTACTTCTTCTTTAACATTATTAAATAAAACGGGTGGTAATATTGTTAAAGTTTTTTCATCGATTGAAAAATCATTTTTTAACAAACGTAAACTAAGAAACGAATTAAAGTCAATGACAGCCTCAAGTATTTTTGTTTTTCGTTTATTAATTGCGATGCCTTTTTTATTTTCAATTGTTATTTTTATTTTAAATCCTGCTTATTTTGCCCCTTTATTTAAAACGGCTCTTGGCATAGTTATTTTAGGTTTATTGATAATCATTTTTACGGCTTATATATTTGTTATAAAAAGGATATTAAGGGTGGATTTATAATGAAAAAAGAGAATAACTTAGTTCGAAAAATCTATCGGGAAAAGACAATAAATCGGGTTAATCGTAAAATAAAGAATTTAGGGATTAATTGTCGTTATGAAGTAATAGATTTACTAAATAAAAGATTATTAATTGGGATGATTATCTTTTTTGTCTTTATTGTTATTGATGCTAAAGGATATATTTTAGCACCTATTTTTACCTTAATATTCTATTTTGGAAGTGAATTCTTTGTATTAGATTATCAAATTAAGAGAAGAATTAAAAAACTTGATGATGAAGGTCTCTTCTTTTTTGAAGTTTTAGCTTTAACGCTAGAAACGGGCCGAAATTTAAAAGGTGCCTTAGATATGACTTGTGATACTATAGATAATGAAATATCTGATGAGTTTAAAAAGACTTTAGCCGAGATTAAACTTGGTAAAAGTATGACAGAAGCTTTAGAAGATATGAAAAAGAGAATTCCTAGTGATACCATAAATAATGTTATTCTAAATATTATCCAATCAAGTATTTTCGGTAATAGCATTGTTGAATCTTTATATAACCAAGTAGATTATTTAAGAGAAAAACAATTACTTGAAATAAAAAGTGATATTCAAAAAATGCCAGTTAAAATAAGTGCTATATCCGTAATCTTTTACGTTCCTTTAATGTTACTTTTAATTCTTGGGCCGGTTATTATTAATTTTATTACTAAATAAATAAAAACAGTTTTAAAACTGTTTTTATCTAGTTTAAGAAACATTTGTATGATATAATTTGATTAGGTGATCATATGTATTATTATATTCAAGGAAAAATAACTTTTAATGGTAACAATTATATTGTTATTGAAAATAATGGGATTGGTTACAAAGTATTTGTTGCTAATCCATACGCTTATTTAATTGATCAGGAATGGATAATATACTTATATAATCATGTTCGGGAAGATGAGTATTCTTTATATGGTTTTAAATCAGAAGAAGAAAAAGAATTATTTTTAAAACTAATTAATGTTAAAGGCCTAGGTCCTAAAATGGCGATGCCTATTTTAGCAACCGGTAGTATTAATGGAATTGCTGATGCAATTGAACGAGAAAATATTTTGTATTTACAAAAGTTTCCTAAAATAGGCGAGAAATTAGCGCGCCAAATAATACTTGATTTAAAGGGCAAGCTTGTTAAACAAAGTGATGACCAGGAAGAAAACGATTATGCCGAGTTGATTGATGTTCTAACTAGTTTGGGTTATAAGATGATTGATATTAAAAGGATTTTACCACAAGTTGATAATACATTAAGTGTTGAAAAGAAAGTAAAAGAAGCTTTAAAATTACTTTTAAAATAAAAGAATAAATTACCTAACTTAGATATATAGTAGTGGAGGGTTAATAATGGAAAAAACTATTTTGGTAAGTGAAAAAACTGGTGAAGATGAATTTGAAAAAACGATTCGCCCCACAACTTTAGACGAATATGTCGGCCAAACCGAAAATAAAGAAAATATTAGAGTGTTTATTAAGGCGAGCCAAATGCGTGATGAGGTTTTAGATCATGTTTTACTTTATGGTCCACCAGGGTTAGGTAAAACTACTTTAGCGCATATTATCGCCAATGAATTAGCTGTTAATATTAAAACGGCGAGTGGACCTTCACTGGAAAAAAGCGGTGATTTAGCGGCAATTTTATCAACATTAGAACCAGGGGATGTTTTATTTATTGATGAAATTCACCGCATGCCAAAATATATTGAAGAAATCCTATATCCAGCCATGGAAGATTTTGAAATTAATATTATTGTTAATTCTGGTGATGGGGCAAGTCGTAATTTAAAAATTGATTTACCACCATTTACTTTGATTGGGGCAACAACAAGAGCAGGAGATATTTCAAGTCCTCTGCGAGATCGCTTTGGGATTGTATGCAAATTAAATTATTATTCGGAACAAGAATTATATGACATTATTAAACGAACTAGTCAGGTTTTAAAAATGGCAATTGATGAAAAAGCAGCGAAGGAATTAGCTAATCGAAGTCGAAAAACCCCCCGAATTGCTAATCGTTTATTTAAAAGGGTAAGAGATTTTGCTCTAGTTGAAGGTAAAGCAATTGTTGATGATCAAATTACTAAAAAAGCTTTAGATCGTTTAAAAGTTGATACAAGTGGTCTTGATGCAATTGATATAGAATATCTTGAAGCTTTAATTTTAAAGTTTAATGGCGGACCAGTCGGGGTTGAAACAATTGCAACTAGTATTGGTGAGGAAGTAACAACTATTGAAGATGTTGTTGAGCCTTATTTATTACAAGAGGGTTTTATTAAACGTACTCCAAGAGGTCGAGTAGCAACCGAAAAAGCCAATCAGCATTTAAAGATTGAACCAATTGGGTTATTTTAAAACTTGTATAAATAAATAAAAAATGGTAAAATGATTTTAGACTTAAGAGGTGCATTTTATGGAGGAAAATAATACTACTTGTATCTTCGATGTTAATGCTTTAAAAAAAGAAGATATAACATTAACATTAAATGAAGTATATGAGGCTTTACAAGAAAGAGGATATAATCCGATTAACCAAATAGTTGGTTATTTGATTAGTGGTGATCCTGGTTATATTTCAAGTTATAAAGATGCTCGCCAAAAAATATTAACCTTAGATCGTTCTGAGATAGTAGCAATTGTTTTGAGTGATTATTTAGCTCATAAATGAGAGTTTTAGGATTAGACTTAGGCACTAAAACCCTTGGCTTAGCAATTAGTGATAAAACTAATACAATTGCTAATCCATTACCAGTCATTCGCTATCAAAATAGTGAAATGTTGATTGCCGAAATTAAAAAGATAATCGCCGCCAAAGAAATCACAACAATTGTCTTAGGTTTACCAAAAAACATGAATAATTCATCAGGGTTTGCGGCCCAACGAAGTTTAGACTTTAAGGAGCTACTTGCTAAAAATATTGAGATTGAGATTGTTTTAATTGATGAAAGATTATCAACAATTGAAGCAGAAAATATCTTAATAACAAATGATGTTAGCCGAAAAAAAAGAAAAAATAAGATTGATGGTTTAGCAGCATGTATTATTTTAGACACATATTTAAGAATGAAAGGTGATTGAAATGAAAGAAGAAGAAAAAAAGAGTGTATTTACAATTGTAAATGACGAGGGTAAGGAAATTGAATGTGAAGTATTGTTTACTTTCGATTCCGATGAAACAAAAAAAAGTTATATTGTTTATACTGATAATACCGTTGATGAAGCGGGTAGTATTAAAGTATATGCTTCAATTTATGACCCAAAAGGAGAAAATACCGTTTTAGAACCAGTTGAGTCGGAAAAAGAATGGCAAGTGATTGAAAATATATTATCCTCAGTTCAGTCAAAATTAGAAGCAGAAGAAACAGACAAAAATGAATAAACTAAAAGTATTTTTAGTTTCTTTATTACTAATTGGTTTTATTGCGATTAGTACAAGTGTATTTTTATATCAATTTGGTTTAACTGCTCCCGCTAGAGAAAGTGAAAAAAATCATTTTATTGTTAAAGCTGGAACAAGTAACGCTAAAATTGTTGAAGATTTAGCAGCTGCTGGGTTGTTACGCAATAAGAAGGCCGTATTAATATATTTTAGAATTCATGGGGATATTGTCCTTCAAGCTGGTAAATACTCTTTAGATAAAAATATGTCGGCTCGTGAAATAATAAAAATTATTAGTTCAGGAAAGATTACTGAAGATATTGTAAGACTTACTTTTGTGGAAGGCCGCCGTTTAGTTAAATATGTTGAACAAATAAGTACGGCTTTTGGTTATAAAGAACGCGATATTTTAGCTGCTATTAGTAATGAAGAATATTTAAAAGCGAAAATAGATCAATACTGGTTTCTAAGTGATGAGATCCTAAATAAAAACTTATATTATGGTTTAGAAGGATATATATATCCTGATACTTATCAATTTTATAATGATGCTTCAATCGAAGATATCTTTACTAAAATTCTTAATAATACTGAGCAAAGATTAGCTCCATATAGAACAGCAATTGAAAATAGTGGTTACACAGTTCATCAAATTCTATCAATGGCTGCTATTATTGAATTAGAAGCGGTAAGCGAAGCTGATCGCTTTAAAGTTAGCCAAGTAATCTATAAAAGGCTAGCTAGTAATATGTCACTAGGAGTGGATGTTACAACTTATTATGCCGTTCATAAGGATATGAAAGATATCTTAACTAAATCGGATATTGATACAATCAGTCCATATAATACAAGAGATGATATTAATATGGTTGCTAAATTACCTGTAGGGCCAATTTGCAACCCATCATTAATGAGTATTAATGCCGCTTTGAATCCAAGTCTAACAAATTATAAGTATTTCTATGCTGATATTAAAACCGGAAAAGTATATTTTACCGAAGAGTATGAAGATTTTTTAAGAATAATAAAAGAAATAGGATGAGATAATGAAAGAAAAAATATTAGAAATTGAGCAATATGCTAAGGACTATAATGTCCCAATCATTGAAAAAGATTCAATTGCTTTTATTATGAAATTTATTAAAGCTAATAATATTAAAAATATTTTAGAGATTGGTAGTGCAATTGGTTATTCATCAATTCTAATGGCCAGTGCTTCACAAGATGTTAAAGTTACAACAATTGAGAAAGATGAAAGCCGTTATATGGAATGCTTAAAGAATGTTAAAAAATGTGAACTTGATAAGAAGATAACAGTCGTTTATCAAGATGCCTTAAATATTAATTTAAATGACGTTCAATATGATTTAATCTTTATTGATGCTTCAAAAGGTCAATATATTAAATTTTTTGAAAAGTTTAAACATTTTTTAACTCCTAATGGAATTATTGTCACTGACAATTTGAAGTTTCATGGGTATGTAGGGAATAAAAGTAAAATTGATAGCAAGAATTTAGCGCAATTAGTTGATAAAATTGAAAAATACATTAAGTTTCTTAAAACCAATCAAGAATTTGATACAAAATTTTTTGATGTTGGTGATGGGCTCTCAGTGAGTATTAGAAAAAATGACAAATAAGTACTTAGTTTTAGTTACTAATTTGGTCGATATAAAAGATTATCAGAAAGCGGGTATAACTGCTTTCCTTTTTGCTTTAAAAGACTTTTCGGTTGGTTATGCTAACACTTATGATTATAATGATATTGAGGCGCTACCAGGTGATAAATATTTATTGATTAATCAGTTATTAAATTGTGCAGAAGTTGAAGCGATAGAAGCGTTTTTGCAAAAACCTTTAGCGATAAAAGGAATTATCTATGAAGATATTGCCATCTATCAAATCGTAAAGAAAAATAACTTACCATATGAATTAATTTATTATCCTAATCATTTATTATGTAATCAAGAAGCTGTTAGTTATTGGTTAAAAAAAGGGGTTGATAGTGTTGTTTTGGCTAGTGAACTTACTTATAACGAAGTTAGAACGATTGTTGATCGCTTTCCTAATAAATTAACCCTTAGTGCTTTTGGCTATCAGCAAATAATGTATTCAAGAAGATTACTACTAAGTAACTATGCAATTAAGTATAATTTAGCAAAGTTACCGGTAGCAATTATTAAAGAACCACAAACCGGTTTAGAGTTTCTTGTTATTGAAAATAATAAAGGGACGGTAATATATAATAATGCGGTTTTTGATGGCACCCGTTTATTAGAAAAATCAGATGTTTATTATTATTTAATCGATTCAGTGTTTTTAAAAGCAGCAGATTTAATTAGCTTTATTAATGGCGAAAAATTATTAATAGATAATCTTGACCAAGGTTTTTTAGATCAGGAAACAATTTATCGTTTAAAGGAGCGGATTAATAATGAATAAAATCGAATTATTAGCTCCCGCCGGTGATTTAGAAAGATTAAAAGTTGCTTTTAATCATGGGGCAGATGCGGTTTATATTGGTGGGCAAAACTATAGTTTAAGAGCTAATGCTACTAATTTTAGTTTAGCAGAAATAAAAGAAGCTGTTATTTTTGCCCACGGTTTAAACAAAAAAGTTTATGTTACGGTAAATATTGTTTTTCATGATCGAGATTTAATTGGTCTAGAAGATTATTTAAGGCAACTAGATGAATATGGTATTGATGCTATTATTGTTAGTGATGCGGCTGTTATTGCTTTATATAACAAGCAGCAGTATCATTTTGATTTACATATTTCAACCCAGGTTAGTGCTCTAAATTATGAAACCGTAAATTATTATCAAGAAGCAGGGGCAAAAAGAGTTGTTTTAGCTCGTGAGGCGAGTCGAGAAGACATTATTAAAATAAAGGAACTATCTAGAATAGAACTGGAATGCTTTGTTCATGGGGCAATGTGTACTAGTATGAGTGGTCGTTGTGTATTATCTAATTATGCAACTAATCGCGATTCTAACCGGGGCGGTTGTTCCCAAATTTGTCGTTGGTCTTTTATTGCTGATGGTTATGATAATGAATTTAGTATGATGCCGAAAGACTTAAATATGGTTAATCATTTAGAAGAAATGATTAAAATAGGAATTACCTCTTTTAAAATTGAGGGGCGGATGCGAAGTATTTATTATTTGGCAACGGTAATATATTATTACCGGCAAATTATTGAAGCGATTAAAAACGGCAATTTAGCACCTGGTAAATTAAAATATTATTTAGCTATCTTAAATCGCTGTGCGAATCGTGATTCACAAGCCCAGTTTTTTGATGCATTACCAGGCGTTGATGAACAATATTTTATTGGTCGGGAAGAGGTTTCTAATCAAGATTTTCTAGGAGTTGTTTTAGCATATGATGAAGTCCAACAAATGGTAACTTTAGAGCAACGAAATTATTTTAAAAGGGGAGATCAGGTAGAATTTTTTGGCCCTCAAACAACCTGCTTTTCCTATCAAGTAGAAGATATTTATGATAAAGATGATAATCTAATTGAAATTGCTCGTCATCCCCAAATGATTGTTAGATTTAAGCTGCTAAGCCCTTTAAATCCGGGAGATATTATGCGGTTGAAAGTGTTTGACATTTCTGCCTTTATGTAGTATCCTTATGTGGACTATTTTTAGTGAGGTGAAGAAGGATGTCACAGAAAAAAGAAGTGCTTTTAACTGCTGAAGGATATTTGGAATTAGAAGCAGAATTAAATAATTTAAAAATCGTTAGAAGACCAGAAATTATAAAAGCTTTAAAAGAGGCCCGTGCCCAAGGTGATTTGTCAGAAAATGCAGATTATGATGCAGCCCGTGAAGAACAAGCTCATCTTGAAAGCCGAATTAAAGATTTGGAATATAAATTAGAACATAGCAAGATTATTGATCATGCTTCAAATGACATGGTTAATGTTGGCCACAATGTCACTGTTGAATATACGGTTGATCAAGAACGAGAAGTTTATAAAGTAGTAGGTTCAGAAGAAGTTGATCCTTTTGCTAATGAAATTTCGAATGAATCACCACTTGGCATGGCAATTATGGGTCAACCAGTTGGAACAGTTGTTAACGTATCCAGCCCAAATGGCGATTATCAAATAAAAATAATTGAAATTGCTTAAGGCAATTTTTAATTAGCATTAGGCATAATTATATTTTGGCGATTAAAGAAAGGAAATCAATCATGAAAAATGTTAAAACAATTGAAATTGAAATAAAAGATAGTGAATGGACAAAAAGTTTAGATGAGGCTTTTAAAAAGAAAGTTAAAAATACTAAAATAGATGGCTTTCGAAAAGGAGCTATTACAAAAGAAATATATTTAAAAAAATTCGGCATTGAATCTTTATATATGGATGCAGTTGATGCCGCAGCAGGGCTAGCTTATACGAAATTATTAACTGATAATAAAATTATTCCGGTTGTTGAACCAAAAATTGATATTAAAGATATCAATCAAGAACGAGTAATCTTTAGTTTTACAATTATTACTAAACCAGAAGTAAGCTTATCAAAATATACTAAACTTGGGGTTAAAAAAGAAGCGATTAAAGTTACCAAAGAAGAGATAACTGCTGAAATCACAAAATTAGCTGATAAATTTGCTGATATTGCGATTAAAGAAAACGGTCAAATTGTAATGGGTAACACAGCTGTTATTGATTTTGAAGGATTTATTGATGGCAAACCATTAGAAGGTGGCAGTGGAGCAAATTATCCACTTGAGATTGGTTCCCATACTTTTATTCCTGGCTTTGAAGAAGGCTTAGTAGGAATGAAAAGTGGTGAAACAAAAGAATTAGATTTAAAGTTTCCGGAAAATTATACGCCAGAATTAAAAGATAAAGAAGTTAAATTTAAGGTTAAAGTTATTGAAATAAAAGAAAGAATCTTACCAGCTTTAAATGAAACTTTCTATCAGGATTTAGGTTTTGATAAGGTTAAAACAGAAGCAGAATTTAATACTGAAATTGAAAATTCAATTAAGGCTCGCAAGGAAGCTGAAGCGGAAGATAAATATATTAATGATTGTTTAGAAGCAGCAGCCAAGAATCTTAAGGTTGAGATTAACGAAGAAATTATTAGTGATGAAGTTCATCGAATGATTCGTCAGTTTGAAGAGCAGATTAAAATGCAAGGTTTAACAATTGAGCAATATCTTGAATTTACTCATCAAGAACATCAGGATCTTCATAAGCAAATGGAACCAGAAGCAACTAAGCGCGTAAAATATCGCTATCTTCTAGAGGCAATTGCTGATAAAGAAAAGTTTATTGTTACTGATGAAGAAGCAAATACCGAAGCTGAAAACATGGCATTGCAATATGGTATGGCAAAAGAAGAATTCCTAGCAAACTTTGGTGGTTTGGAAACTGTTAAGTATGATGTTAGAATGCACAAAGCAATTGAATTTTTAAAAGAGAATTAAGTTTCTCTTTTTTATTGCTAAAAAATTCAAAATTCATTTACAAAAGACAATTATACTTATATAATAAATGTTATTAAATCTTTGAGGAGGCGGATTATGATTCAAGTTTTACCGATAATGCTTCTAAAAGGTCTCGTATTACTACCTAATCAAGAGGTTCGTTTAGAACTTAACAATGCAATTAGTTCAAAAGTGATAAACTTAGCTAATAAAAATCATCAAGGTCATTTACTAGTTGTTTGCCCTAAAGATCAATTTGAAGAAGCCCCTGAAGTTAGTGATTTGCCAGAGGTTGGGGTAGTTGGTAAAATTAAAAGTAAAATTGAATTACCAAATGGAAGTTTAAGAGTTGTTATTTCTGGTCTTAAAAGAGTAAAAGTTAAAAAATATGTTAATAAGAGTGATGATATTGACATTCTAGAAGCTTCTTATACTGAATTAATTTTACCTAAATTTGATGCCATTGAGGAAAGTGCTTTAAAAAGAAAATTAATTGATACCCTTGAAAAATATATAAAAGCTTCGCCTTATATTTCAAATAGTATTATGACTATTATTGATGGGGTGGAAGATTTAAATAAATTAACAGATATGATTGCTTCTTTTGTCCCTTTGAAAGTTGAAAAAAAATTAGCTTATATGGAAGAAATTAATGCCTTATATCGGGCAAACAATTTAATATATGATCTAAATATTGAACTACAAATTTTGGAACTTGATCAAAAAATTGATGAGTCATTAAAAGATGAATTTGAGACTAACCAAAAAGAATTTATTTTACGGGAGAAAATAACCCAGATTAAAAAAGAACTTGGGGAGGAAAACGCCAAGGATAATTTAGTTTTTGAATATTTAGAAAAACTTAATACCCTTAATTTACCAGAAAAAACTCACAAAAAGATTTTAAATGAAATTAAGAAATATGAATATACTAATGAGTCAAGTCCGGAATTATCAATTATAAGAAACTACTTAGATTTAGTTTTAGCTTTGCCTTGGCAACAAGCAACAACCGATAATACTGATTTAGAAGAAATAAGAGGACATCTTGATGAAACCCATTATGGCTTAGAAAAAATTAAAGAGCGAATTATCGAATATATGGCTGTTAAAATGAGAAACCCAAATATTAATAGTCCAATTATTTGTTTGGTTGGTCCACCAGGAGTTGGTAAGACCTCACTTAGTCAAGGAATTGCTAAAAGTTTACAAAAAGAATTTTATAAAATAAGTGTTGGGGGCTTAAATGATTCAACTGAATTAAATGGCCATCGGCGTACTTATATAGGAGCTAGTCCGGGAAAAATAATTCAGGCGTTAAACAAATGTGAAAGTAATAACCCAGTTATTTTAATTGATGAAGTTGACAAAATGGTTAAAGATTATAAGGGTGATCCAGCTAGTGTTCTCCTTGATATTTTAGATTTAGAGCAAAACAAATCATTTACTGATAATTATGTTGAAGAACCATTTGATTTATCAAAAGTGTTATTTATTTTAACTGCTAATGATTCAAATGCAATTCCTGAGGTTTTAAAAGATCGGTTAGAAATTATTGAATTATCTAGTTATACCGAAGATGAAAAAATCGATATTGCTAAAAAACATTTAATTCCTAAAATATTTAAAGATCACTTAATTACTAGTAAAGAATTAAAAATAAATGATGAGGTTATTATAACTTTAATTAAAAACTATACGCAAGAAGCAGGAGTTCGTGATTTAGAAAGAAAGATTGCCGGCATTGTGCGAAAAATAATTACGACGAGTATGATTGAAGTTAAACCAATTAAGAAAACGGTTCATAAAAAAGATTTAATTGCTTTAATTGGTAATGAAAAGCATGATCGAAATCTAAATATATTTACTCGGGTACCAGGCCTTGCAAATGGCTTAGCTTATACGCCCCTTGGTGGTTTAGTAATGCCAATTGAGTGTTGTTTTTATCCTGGCAAAGGAAAGATAGAAGTAACTGGTCTACTTGGTCAGGTAATGAATGAGAGTATTAAAGTAGCAGTTAGTTACATCCGTTATCATAAAGATTATTTTAAGATAAATGATTATTATTTTGATCAACGTAATCTTCATATCCATTTTTTAGAAGCGGCAACACCAAAAGATGGGCCAAGTGCTGGTTGTGCAATCGTTACAGCGTTATTAAGTTTAATGCTTGATAAAGTCATTGATGGTGATTTAGCAATGACTGGAGAGATTACGCTGCGCGGTGATATAATAAAAATTGGCGGCATCAAAGAAAAAATTATTGGTGGTTATAACGAGGGATTAAAAACATTCTTTATTCCTGAGGGCAATCGTTTTGATCTTGATGATATTCCTGATCATATTAAGACGGAAATTGAAATAATTTTAGTTAAAAACTATAAAGAGATATTTGCTTATATATTTAGCAAATAGTCTTTTTTTTATGGTAATAATTTAAGTAAATAGTCTTCTAATTAAGTAGTTTAGTGTAATCAAAGATTGTTTTTTATCTTATTTGTGCTATTATTATTATAGAGGAGTGAGACTATGAATGAGGCAAAGAAAACTCAAAAAAGAACAACAATTGCTTTTAGTGTTATTATTACGTTACTTGTTTTTGGTTTCTGCTATTTATTGTTTACTAATATTGGTCAAAACAGTAATAATTACGCAGTAAAAGATCGCGTTTTGAAAATCACTTATCAAAACGGCAATAAAATAACGCCGTTAAATAAACTTGGTCAAAAGGATGGTTTAAATAGTCCAAAAACAAGTTTTAGTGTAATTAATAATGGTACTTTAGCAATGGCCTATCAAGTTATTCTAAGCAGTCCTAATTTAGAAGCGGCGGCCGAAGATATATATTTATCATTTGATGGTCAAACTGCGCAATTACTAAGTAGTTTTCAAAAAAATGAAAAAGGCTATGTAATTATTTCAGCAGTTGTTAACGCTACTAATAATGAACATTATTTTAACGTTTATAATCTCCAATTGTGGTTAGCAAAAACGAGTCATTTAAAATTCATGGAAGAAATTATAATTGATATTAAAAGTGAAGTATGTATGAATTTAGCAACTGATTTAATAACTGCTCTTAATTATACATATAATCGAGATGGACTAGAATTAGGAACTGATAGTTTAGCGAAATATATTAAACCAACGGCTAAAAATTATGTGATTTTTAATGATGAATTATGGCGTATTGTTGGGATTTATAAGGTTAAGACTAATGAAGATAGCAACGCCTATAAACGAGTTCTAATTATAAAAGACCAAAGTTTTATAAAACTACCTTGGCTTAAGAAAAATGAAAACATAGTTCTAAAAGAATTGAAAAACTACCAAGCAAATATAAAACCAGCGGATCAACAATATTTAGATTCAGTTATTTGGGGTAATAACCAGGAGCCGACCTACTTTAATTTACCAACCACTAAAGATTATGAATATAGTAGCGGTTGGATTGATTCTAAGGCAGGCTTTTGGACATATTCAATTGAAAACAGTAAGGTTTTTGCCGTTACTAAAACAGGTATTATCGTTCCAAGTCAAGATGCGGAAATTAATTTATTACCAACGACTTACTTAAAAGCAACTGTCCGAATTATTTCGGGTGATGGAACAATATCAAATCCTTATAAATTAGCTTAATAGATAATAGAATGGGGCATTTTGTAATGAATAAAAGAAAAGGTTTTGTTTTAGCTGAGACAATCTTTGTTATTGGTGTTTTAACGACCTCGTTAATAATTATTTATTATGCCTTTAATACGGTTATTAATAATCAAAAGAAACGTTTTAATTATAATGATACGGCTTATTTAAATCGGACTTATTATGTTTTAAGGTTTTTAAATGATCGGGGATTAAGCGCTTATATGGATTATATTTTAGCTGATAAAATAATTTATAGTTCACCATGTAGTGATGATGATTTTTTTCCGGCCCAAGAAGGGGAAGCCGCTGATACTAATGAAAAGAAATTATGTGAGACTGTAATTAATAAACCGTCTTTTAATGTTAATAATTTATATATTACAAAATATGATTTAACTGATGTATTATTTTGTATTAGTAATCCAAGTGAACCTAATTGTGATTCTTTTCCAATTTTATCAATTCAATTTATTGCTTTTTTAAAAACTGAACAAAGTGATCGAGAAGGTAGCTACCAATATCGAATAATAATTGAGTACAAAAAAATAATTAATGAGAAGACTTTATATTATTATGCATCTTTGGGGTTTAACTAATGAAGAAGCGTTTTAATTCCCCTGGAATGACAATTATAGAAATCTTAGTAAGTATCGCACTAATCTCTTTAGTTGTGCTATTTTTGATGTTTTTAATCACTGATGTTAATAATGATAGTAATTTAGCTAAAATTAAAATTGATGCTAACTACGGACGCTCGGCCATTATTAAAACGGTCCAAGATGATTTTAAGAATAACCCAATTAGCGAAATCAAAAAGCTTGGCTCAAGTCCGGGAATAGAAATCTCTTTTGATACTACTTCAACTTGTCCGCCGGGCTTTAAAAAAGTGGCAAGTAAATGTACTAAAACCTTAAAAGTGTTTGATAATCGGATTACTTATGGCCAAGATGGTGGAACTAAACCAGAAGAGTTCTTAATTCCAATTGAGGGGGCTAAATATTTAAAAAATGAGGTTTCCTTATGTGTTTACTCATATGATTCGGGAGGAATAACAACCGGAAAGTTTATTAAAATTATGATTCCAATGGATTTAAGCGCAACAATATATCAAGAAAGTGATTTGAATTTAAATATTGAGTTAACTTATTATTCTGGTGATGCAACTTTTACGGTTTCTAATCCTAATCTAATAACTGATAAGGTTTGTGAATAAACGTCAAAGAACATTGAATTCTCAACAATCTTAAACTGAACCTTGATATAATAATGACTGGTGGTTAAAATGAATAAAGCAACGCTTAAAAACATTTATGTAGTAATCCTTAGAAATATTAAATATATTTTATTTATAATGGGAATATATTTGTTATTTAGTATTAAATTACCATATATCGTTTATACTCCTGGTGGCTATATTTCTTTAAATGAACGGATAAAGGTAAGCGAAGGTTATGAAACTAGTGGGGAAATTGGGATGGCTTATGTAACAATGTTAAAACCGACAATTCCAACAATTTTAATTGCCCTTATTTTACCAGATTGGGATGTCTATCCGGAAAATGAAGTTACGTATGATGATGAATCATTTTTTGAGATGGAAGCCAGAGAGAAAATGTATTTAAAAAGTGCGACGGATAGCGCAACAATTGCAGCTTATAGTTTAGCTAATAGCAAAATAGATATTACAGCTACTTATAATACGATTGCCTATATTGCTAAGGAAGCGAAAACTACTTTACAATTAGGAGATGTTATTAAATCAGTTGATAATAAACAGTATTTAAAAATGGATGATTTAATAAATTATTTAAAGACTTTAAAACTAAATGATATTGTGACTTTTGAAGTAGAACGTCAGCAGCAGACAATTACAGCTACTGCTAAGTTATATCAAACTAAGCAAGGACCAAAAATTGGTATTATGACAGTTTTAACTTTTGATTATGAAACAGACCCAAAGCTTGAGATTTCTTTTAAAGATAGCGAATCTGGCCCAAGTGGGGGACTAATGACAGCTTTAGCAATCTATGAAAACCTGACAGCCGAAGATATTACTAAAAACCGCAAAATAATTGGGACTGGAACAATTGATAATAATGGTCAGGTTGGCGAAATAAGTGGTATAAAATACAAATTAATTGGGGCGGTATATGAAAAAGCTGAAATATTTTTATGCCCGAAAGAAAATTTAAAAGAAGCCCTAGCAATTAAAGCAAAGAATAATTATAAACTAAAAATCATTGGGGTTAGTACGTTAAATGAAGCCCTTGATGAATTACGAGATTAGGTGATATCATGATTGAGAATAATCAACTTGAAAAAAGCTTAGGTAAATTAATTAATCACCCATATTACCAAGAATGGTATGAAATTGTTAAAGATATTTTAACAAACGAAGAGTTCCAGAAAAGAAAATTATTTCACCATCATTATGAATGCTCAGTCTGGGACCATTCGGTTAATGTTTCTTTTAATGCTTTTACAATTGCCAAAAAAATTCGTGGTAATTGTGTAGGCTGTGCGATTGCCGGTCTTTTACATGATTTTTACCAAGAAGCTTATTTATTTTCTCCAGAACTAGCTCATCTTGATGAAAAGTATATGGTCAATTTAAAAGTGCGTAAAAAACTATTTCATAAGCATGGCTTTACCCATGCTAATCAAGCGGTTGAGAATTACTGTTTGTTTTTCCCTCAGCTAGTTAATCAAAGAGTAACTAACGCAATAAGAAGACATATGTTTCCGTTAAATATAATTCCTCCTCGTTATCACGAAGGGTGGATAGTTACTTTAGTTGATAAAAAAAACAGTTTAAAAGAAATAATTAATCCAAAAGCTTTTAAAAAAAATAAAAAGCCAGTTGAATAGACTTTAAAAGTCTATTTTTATTTGGTCTAGGGTTATTACCGTGATATAATATTAACTGTGATGAATAATGAGAAGAATTGAAGTTGATCGTGAGCAATTAAGCCCAATGATGAAACAATATATGGAAATAAAAGATCAATATCAAGAAGAATTGGTATTTTATCGCTTGGGTGATTTTTATGAATTATTTTTTGAAGATGGTTTGTTAGCAGCCCGAGAACTGGAATTAACCTTAACTGGCAAGAACGCTGGATTAGATGAGCGAATCCCAATGTGCGGTGTCCCATTTCATTCGGTTCGTCCATATCTTGAAAAGCTAGTTAGTAAAGGATATAAGG
Organism: uncultured Muribaculaceae bacterium; assembly: GCA_964435635.1. Taxonomy (GTDB): domain Bacteria; phylum Bacillota_I; class Bacilli_A; order RF39; family UBA660; genus DAOOOU01. Next base: position 2,166 of record CAYSZU010000011.1, on the reverse strand, counting down.
TTGCTATTTGTGAGCAATTAGAAAATCCGAAGGAAGCAAAAGGCGTTGTTAAGCGTGGGGTAGTTCAGGTTATTAGTAAAGGGACAATTGTCGATTATGAAATGTTAAACGAATATGATAGAAATTTTATTGCCAGTGTTTTAGATTTTAAAATCGGTTATGTTATAACTTATGCTGATGTATCAACGGGTCATATTTATTTAAGTGAGGTTGAACCTAATGAAGCAACTTTATTAAATGAATTACTTAATCTTAATGTCAAGGAAGTTGTATTACTTGATGAGACAAAAACGGAGTTAATAAACCAGTTAAAAAATAATTATGGGATTGGAGTAAGTTATTCCAATGGTTATTTAGAAAATAAGTATGAATACTTAATAAAGCCACTCAAAGATATGCGTCATATTACGGGAGTAAAACATCTTTTATATTATTTAGTAATTAGGGAATTAAAAGATTTAACTCATTTCCAACAAGTTATAATAGTTGATAATCAAGATTATTTAGCGATGGATGTTCATACTAGAAGAAATTTAGAATTAGTTGAAACAATTCGTTTAAAAGAAAGAACTAATTCTTTAATCTGGTTACTTGATAAGACAAGAACTTCAATGGGAGCCAGAAAATTAAAAGATTGGTTATTACAACCATTAAAAGATATAGCTGGGATTAATTATCGTTATGATATGATTGAAAAAATAAATACGGAATTTATTTTAAAGGAAGAGTTAAGAGATTATTTAGGCCAAGTATATGATTTAGAAAGATTATGTGGCAAAGTAATTGGTGGTAATCTAAATGCTCGTGATGTTTTACAAATTAAAAAATCGCTAGGAAATTTACCGGCTATAATAAGTATTGCTAATCAAATTGGTTTAGATTTTAATATTACTTCTCAAGAACAATTAGTAGAACTTTTAACCTTAAGTATTAATGAAGATCCGCCGGTAGGATTAAAAGAAGGTTTTCTAATTAAAGATGGTTATCATCAAGAATTAGATGAATTAAAAAGTATTCGAAGCGGTGGTAAAGATTTTATAAGCCAATTAGAGGTGAGGGAAAAAACCAAAACCGGGATTAAAAATTTAAAAGTTGGTTATACAAAAGTATTTGGTTATTATATCGAAATTAGTAAAGGGCAAATACCAGCAATTAAACCAGAGTTCGGTTGGGAAAGAAGACAAACTTTGACTAATTGTGAACGCTATATTTCCCCATTATTAAAAGAAAAAGAAGCTTTAATATTAAATGCCGAAGAAAAGATTATTGAGTTAGAGTATAATTTGTTTAATAAAATAAAAGAAGAAATTAAAAAAAGTGTTTTTGAAATTCAAAATACAGCTAATGAAATAGCCCAGTTAGATGCAATTATTAGTTTAGCAGTTTGTGCTGATGATCTTAATTTAGTTCGGCCTGAGTTAATTGAGAGTAGAAATATAGATATTATTGATGGGCGACATCCTATTATTGAAAAAGTAAGCCGTGATTCATATGTCCCAAATGATTGTAAAATGGGGGAATTAGTTAATACTTTATTAATAACTGGTCCTAATATGTCAGGAAAAAGTACTTATATGCGTCAATTAGCAATTATTATTATAATGGCCCAAATGGGATCTTTTGTACCAGCAAAAAAAGCCCAATTACCTGTTTTTGATAAAATATTTACCAGAATTGGGGCAAGTGATGACTTAGTTGGTGGCGAATCAACCTTCATGGTTGAAATGAAGGAAGCCCAAAACGCGATTATAAACGCCACTGAGAAGAGTTTAATCCTTTTTGATGAATTGGGACGGGGAACAGCTACTTATGACGGGATGAGTCTAGCAAGGGCTATTCTTGAGTATATTAATCAAAAGATTAAGTGTAAAACATTATTTTCAACTCATTATCATGAATTAACAACCCTCGAAAAAGAAATAGTTGGCATAAAAAATATTCATGTGGCAGCTATTGAAGAAAATGGCGGAATTACTTTTTTACATAAAGTAAAAAACGGGGCAGTTGATAAAAGTTATGGAATTCATGTGGCCCAATTAGCAAGTATTCCTGAGGAGATTCTAAAAAGAGCAACTGAAATTTTAAAAGTATATGAAAATGATGCTAAAACGAAGCACCAAATTAATGGTGAACAATGTATGTTTACTTTTGAAGAAGAACCGCAAA
>CAYSZU010000010.1:0-28155 GCA_964435635.1 uncultured Muribaculaceae bacterium | reverse complement strand
TATCTAAAAATATAATCGCAATTAAGATAATAACACACTCCGGTTTAAAAGACAATTAGAACCATCTTTTAAAACTTATTAGTTATTATATAGTTTTCTAAACCTTACAAACTTGAAATAATTCAACTTCAATTGGGGTTTCTTGACCAAATAAATCGATTAAAACATTTAAACGATTATTTTCTAAATCGATATTATCAACCGTCCCAATCATTCCTTTGAATGGACCATCAACAATATTTACTTTATCACCAAGATTCATCTCAGCTTCAATATTAACTCGACTCATTCCCATATTAGCTAGAATTCGATCGATTTCTTGTGGTAATAGTGGAGTTGGTTTTGCTTTATGACCAGATGAACCAATAAAACCAGTTACTCCTGGAGTATTTCTAACAACATACCAAGCTTCATCACTCATCGTCATTTCAACTAAGATATACCCTGGAAACATTTTCTTTATCTTTTCTTTTTTAACACCATCTTTAATTTCTACTTCGGTTGTTTCCGGAATAATAATTCGATGAATGTAATCCTGCATCTCCATTGATTCAGTTCGCATCTCTAATTTTTCTTTTACTTTTGTTTCATGACCACTATATGTGTTAACAACATACCATTCTTTTTCCATTAAACAAACATCCCCTTTATAAATGAAGCAATTAAATTAAGCAGCATAAAGAATCCAACCAAGAAAAGACATAAGACTAAAGTTGCCACTGAATATTTAAAAATATCTTTTCCTTCTGGCCACTTAACTTTACTCAGTTCATATTTAAAAGCCTTGAAACGATTATTCTTTTCCTTTTTTACTTCAGTTGTCTTAAGCTTAGTTGTTTTTTTAACTACTGCTTCTTTTTTCATATTTACTCCTTTAATTTTTTTTCAAAATAAAAACACTTTTATGTGTCAATTAGAATTTAACACAATATCAATCTAAATGCAAGTAATTTTAAAAAGTCTGGATTATCTTTCATCCAGCACTTTTCTAACCTTCGCTTTTATTCTTTGCATCGTATTATCAACTTGCTTACTACTCTTATCAAGTAATAAGGCAATCTCGTTATAATTAAGCCCGTTTATCATTAAGGAAAAAACCTCGTTTTCAAAACTTGATAGAGCCTCATTTATCTTGGCAATTAATTCTTTTAAGCCTTCTTCTTTAGTAATACTCTCAAGGGGATCATTTTCATTATTATCTCCTATTATATACATTAAAGGAACTTTAATATTATCGTAAGTATGCTCTAGGGAAAGTGATTCATTAAGATATTTATTCTTAAGTCGCCCCGCTTTTATTACGCTTACTTGTAATCTTCGTTCGACACAAACTGTAATAAAGCGAGCTAAAGATGCTTCTTTATCATCTTTATAACTATTAATCGCATCAATAAAACCGATTAAAGCTTCTTGATACAGATCGTTATAATCGATACCTAGGGTCCTTGCCGCCTTAATATATTTTTTAATAAAAATATCGATAATATATTTATATTTTTCATAAATAATATTTTTCGCTTCTTCATTAGACTCATTAATCAAATATATTAGTTCGCCATCTGAATAGTCTTTATAATTCATTTTATCACCTATTTATAACACCATATATTAACACTGCCGCTGCCACCGATGCATTAAGACTGTTCACTTTCCCCTTCATTGGGATTGCAACAACTTCATCGCTAACTGCTTTTACTAACCTAGATACGCCTTTGCCTTCACTGCCTACTATTAAAACACATTTTTCGGCAAAATCAACCTTTTTATAATTAATTCCGTCCATATCAGCTGCATAAACAAAATAATTCTTGGCTTGAAACTCCTTGATAACATTAACTAGATTACTAACTTGTGCAATTTTAACATAAGATAGTGCTCCACTACTTGTTTTCATAACCGTTTCATTAACCGTTACACTCCGATCACGAGGAATAATAATTGATGTAATCCCGGCCGCTTCACAAGTTCTAATAATTGCCCCAAAGTTATGTGGGTCTTCTAGATGGTCTAGGATAACAATGATTTGATCATCAAATAAATCATGATAATTAGTGTATTCGTAATCATCAATCACTACAATTATACCTTGATGATTACCTTCGCACATTCGATCAAGAGCCCGCGGATCCATCAAATCATATTTAAGATGATTATCCTGAATAAATTTGATAATTTCTGGTTCCTTAAAAGTTTTACTTAAATAAACTTTACGAATCTTATTTAAGTCATTACTTAATTCTTTAAAAACATTTTTGCCATATGCGATCATTTAACTACCTACTATAAATTCTATTATTTCTTTTATTCTATTATCTTTTTTAGCGAGATATAAATCGCCAATTAAGGTTTCCAGTCCCGTGGCAATCCGATAAGTAACAATATCAGCATGCCTTGTTTTACCACTATTAGTATTTCGACCCCATTTATATAATTCGATTTCCGCCTCGCTTAAAAAACCCGCATCAATTAGTTTTTCTAAATGAATTCTTTGACTTTTCGCACTCACGTATTTAAGACTTGATCTTTGTAATTCTTTAACTTTAGTTATACCCTGATTGACTAGATACTCCCGAATATATAATTCATAAACAGCATCGCCAATATAAGCCATTACTAATGGGTTTCGTAGCATTTTTATCACCAAGCCAATCTTAGCACAAAATCAAACAAAAAGCGAGTTTCAATCGCCTAAATGTTTTTTGAAATATGAATGGCTGCCAATATTCCGTCATTAACCGCGGGAATAATTTGGTAAGCCTCTTTTTTAATTACATCACCGGCGGCATATAAACCTGGAATCTTAGCTTCAAAATTTTCCTTAACAATAATATAGCCGTTTTCATCAAGGATATCAAGCCCAGTTAAGAAATTAGTCGCCGGGAAAAACCCAATATAAATAAAGAGTCCGGCCACCTCTATTTCTCGGCCCGTATTTAAGATAACTGAACCTAGTTTTGCTTCCTTTTCAACAATTTTAGTCAAATTGCTATTAAAAATTACTTCAATGTTTGTTATCTTAGCTGCTTTTTCAACTAAAGCAGCATCACCCGTAAAATGATCACGACGATGAATTAAGTATATTTTTCGACATATTTTCGATAAATAAATAGCTTCAGCTAAAGCGCTATTTCCCCCACCAATAACTGCTACATCACGCCCTTTATAAAAAGGTCCATCACATAAGGCACAAGTACTAATCCCTTTGCCTAATAATTTTGCTTCGTTTTCAAGGTTTAATCTTTTCGGACGATTACCAGTTGCTACAATTACGTTTTTAGCTCTAAATTCCTCTTTATCGGTTACAACAACTTTTAAGTCATTTTCAATTCTAATTGCCGTAACATTTTGCGTTTTAAATTCAATCTCATTAGCTTTTAGCTGTTGATAAAATTTAATTGCTAACTCAGCTCCGGCGATTGTCGGTTCACCAATATAATTTTCGATAGTATCAATATAATTAACATATCCTCCCGGCATATTTTTTTCGATTCCTAAAATGTTTAAGCCGCTTCTTTTAGCATAAACAGCCGCCCCAATTCCAGCGGGACCAAGTCCAATAATTATTATGTCATAAATCATTAAAATCTAACCTCCTCTATCTCATAAGCCGAGTATAAATCTTCAAAACGTCCTTTTTTAGAAAGTTTTAAGAACACACATAAATTAACTACAAATAATACTACTGATACAATTTGAGCTACTTTAAATCCACCTAACATTAAGGAATCAGTTCGACTCACTTCGATAAAGAAGCGGCCTAAACTATACCACATTAAATATAAATTAGTTAACTGGCCAGTCTTTATATATCTTGTGCGACGCATAATTAATAAAAAGATAAAACCAGCCAAACACCATAGGGATTCATAATAAAAAGTTGGCAAGTAATATATTCCATTAATTTTCATTCCAGCAATAATCCACTCCGGGATTATTCTAACTGCTTCTAAATTCGCTAAGGTTGTTGCCGCCCCATGGGCTTCACTATTAAAGAAGTTTCCCCAACGGCCAATTGCTTGACCAAGAATAATAGCTGGGACTAATATGTCAGTTACTTTAAAGATTCTTACTTTGTAGCGATAACAATATAGCCAGGCCATCAAAAAGCCGAAAAGCAAGGCCCCATGAATAGCTAGACCGCCTTCCCAAAGCTTAAAAATTGCAGTTGTATCACTCGCATATACTTGCCAATTAAAAACTACATAATATAAGCGGGCACCAATTAAAGCAGCAATTACTGTCCAAAAACTAAGATTAAAAATAAAATCTTGATTAGCTTTAAACTTTTTTGCTTCTAAATAAATAAGGCTATAGCCGATAATCATCGCCATAAACATTAAAAACGAATACCACTTTATTTCAAAACCAAAAATTTCTGTTAAAACCGGATTCATTTTTTCACCTCATTACATTAATTCATTATACTTTATTTTTATTTTTATTTCTACTAATTATCGCCTAATTTACTCTTTAAATGGCCTCCTGTGTAAGATGCTTTAACTTTAACAATTTCTTCTGGTGTTCCCGTTGCAACAATATAGCCTCCGTCTATTCCACCATCAGGACCTAGGTCAATGATATGATCAGCCACCTTTATCACATCTAAATTATGTTCAATTACAATAACGGTATCACCGTTGTCAACAATTCGACTTAAAATAATTAATAACTTTTTAATATCTTCGCTATGTAAGCCCGTTGTCGGCTCATCAAGTAAGAAAAGACTTTTTCCGGTTGCTTTCTTTTGAAGTTCTTTAGCAAGTTTAACTCTTCCGGCTTCACCACCCGATAAGGTTGGAGCACTTTGACCAAGTTCAATATATGATAAACCAACATCCATCATTACATCCAACTTATTTTTTACTTTCGGTACATTAGCAAAGAATTCAACTGCTTCTTGAACCCTCATTTTTAAAACATCAGCAATATTTTTTCCTTTAAATTTAATATCTAAGGTTTCTTGGTTAAACCTTTTGCCCTTACAAACATCACAAGGAACATAAACATCGGGCAAAAAATGCATTTCAATTTTCTTAACCCCATCGCCTTGACAAGCCTCACAACGTCCCCCTTTAACATTAAAGGAGAAACGGCCCTTATTATAACCCCTAATTTTTGCTTCTTTCATATCAGTAAAGACCGCTCTAATATCATCAAAGACACCAACATAAGTTGCAGGATTACTCCGCGGTGTTCGACCAATAGCATCTTGGGTAATTTGAACTACTTGATCAACATTCTCTAGTCCTTCAACTTTTTTAAAAGCCCCCGGAACCTCTTTTGAGTTATATAGATTAGTAACAACTAGTTTATATAGTAATTCATTGATTAAGGTACTCTTCCCTGAGCCACTGACTCCAGTAATACAAGTAAGTGTTCCTAAAGGAAAAGCAACGTTAATATTCTTTAAGTTATTTTCGGTGGCCCCTTTAATTTTAATAAATTGGCCATTCCCTACTCTTCTTTTAGCTGGAACAGCAATTTTTCTTGTTCCCTTTAAATATTGCCCAGTTAAACTTTCCTTACAATTCATTACTTCTTGTGGTGTTCCAGCGGCAACAATATAACCACCTTCAGTTCCAGCCCCAGGACCAATATCAACTAAATAATCGGCGGCCATCATTGTATCAATATCATGTTCAACAACAATTAGGGTATTACCCAAATCCCGCATCTCTTTTAAAGAATTAATTAATTTTTCATTATCTTTTTGATGAAGCCCAATACTAGGTTCATCAAGAACATATAAAACGCCGGATAAATTACTCCCGATTTGCGTTGCTAGTCTAATTCGTTGTGATTCACCACCTGATAAAGTCCCAGCGGCACGATCTAAAGATAAATAATTTAACCCAACATTTTCTAAGAACTCAAGGCGCGATTTAATTTCTTTTATAACTAAGTTACTTATTTCTAATTGCTCCCCGCTTAGCTCCAATTCGTTAAAGAAACGGCGCAGTTCTTTAATACTCATTTTCGTTAAATCGTAGATGTTCTTTTGTTTTATATAAACAGCTAAAATACCTTCTTTTAATCTTGCCCCTTGACATAAAGGGCAAGTTGACTCAACCATGTAGCCTTCAATCCATTCTCTAATCCAGGCACTATTAGTTTCTAAATATCTTCTTTCTAAATTAATGGCAACTCCTTCATACGTGTTTTTAGCATAAGTTACATTACCCTTTTTAGAAACATATTTATAATTAACCTCAGCATCAGTACCATACAATATAATATTAAGTTGTTCTTCACTTAGATCTTTAATTGGTTTATCCATATCAATCTGATAATGCAAACAAACTGCTTTTAATAAAGTATAGTAAGTGTTTTGATCAACGTTCATCGGCACAATTGCTCCACCATTAAGGCTTTTAGTTTTATCAGGAATAATTAAATCTTTACTTATCTTCAATTTAACCCCTAAACCCTTACACTCTGGACAAGCCCCATAAGGTGAATTAAAAGAAAACATTTTCGGTTCTAGATCAGTAATTGAATAATTACACTTAATACAAGCATAATTTTCACTCATCATCATTTCTTCTTTATTATCGATCACAATTAAAACAAGACCATGCGCTAACTTCGTACTTATCTCAATAGCTTCAAAGATTCGACTGCGTTCTGCTAATTCAACATTTAAACGATCAATCACAACCTCAATTATTGTCTTTTTATTTTTTTCTAAATTAATCTCTTCGCTCAAATTTCTAACTTCATTATTAATTCGTAACCGGCTATAGCCTTGTCTTCGCAAATCATCTAAAAGATCTTTATGAGTTCCCTTTTCCCCCCTAATTATCGGGGCTAATATTTCTACTTTAGTTCCTTCTTTTAAACCTAATACTTTATTAGTTATTTCCTCGATACTCTGACTCTTTATCTGAATATGGTGTTTGGGACAATAAGGCACCCCAATGCGAGCAAAAAGCAAACGAAGATAATCATATATTTCAGTCACCGTTCCAACCGTACTTCGGGGGTTTTTATTAGTTGTTTTTTGGTCAATTGAAATACTAGGACTTAAACCTTCAATCGCATCAACATCCGGCTTATCCGCTCCACCTAAAAATTGGCGAGCATAAGCACTTAAACTCTCTACGTATCTTCTTTGTCCTTCAGCATAAATCGTATCAAAAGCTAAACTACTCTTTCCTGAACCACTTACCCCGGTCATTACAATTAATGAATTTTTCGGCAGGGTAATATCTATATTCTTTAAGTTGTTTTCCCGTGCTCCTTTAACAATAATTTTATCTTTCATACTTCCTCCAACATAATCTAAAAAAGAATTTAACGAAGCTATTATAGCATAATATTTTTTAATAATCGCAATATCCATTTTACCAAACAAATGTTTTTATATCAAGCAAAATAAAAGATAGTTGTCTATCTTATATTTTGCTTATAAATTGCCGTGTTCATGTTCCTTAACTTTTAGTTTCATAATTGCAATAACTTGCTCAGGAGTTTTATTATCAACTAAAATATCAAAGTCTTTTTCAAAGCCAAAGACACTCTTAATTGGATCGTGTAGATCTAATTTAACCGGCGGAATAGTTAAAATATTATTAGTGTTACCAAGAATTTTATTACATTTTTTTACTAGTTGTTGAGCTTCAAAAATCGAATAGTCGTTTCTTAAAGTTTCCTGTTCTTTTTTATTTGAAACTAATACCTCATAGTTTTCTTCGAATAAACTAGTGTAGACAACTCGTAGTGGTCTAACGCCATAAACCCCAAAAAGTTTTTCTTTACTATAACTTGGATAATCATTGATGTCGTAATTTTCATCGCCATAAGCTAAATGTTTAGTCGCTAACTGTTTAGTTTCAACAATCCCAACTATCACTTTTTTATCAACATCATAAAACTTTCCTGCCTCTTTAGCCGTAAAAAGGGTTAGCCCCTCATTTAAATATGTTATTTCAAAAACATCTGTCTTAGTTAAACCAAAAACTACTTCTTTTTTGATTGAAATTGACTTTCTAACCCGATAACCAACATAGTAATTATCTAATAGATTTAATTTTATAAACTTATTAAACATCTATTCACCTGATTTCTTTTTAGCTTGAATTCTCGAAACGATTTTTAAGGACCATTTATATGGTAATAACCGGTTTAAAAAAATTGCTATTTTTATTTTTAAGGTTGGAATGATAATTAACTTCTTTTTAAACATCTGATCAACTGCATACTTTGCAACAAAAGAACTTTTTACTCCGCCGATTATAAAATCGCCTCCGGCAACCCGATTAAAATCTGTTTCAACTGGCCCGGGGCATAAAGCACAAACATGAACCCCACTATTACTTTCTTTTAATTCTTGATACAAAGCCATCGTAAATTTTAAAAGATAATTTTTAGTGGCATAGTAAGTATTTAAACGGGGACCAGCCATAAATCCAGCCGCACTAGCAACATTCATAATATAACCCTTTTGCTTAGCAATTAGATTTGGTAAAAATAGTTTAGTTAAGATATGGGCTGCTTTTATATTTAAATCAATCATTGTTAACTCACGCTCAAGATTTGTCTCAGCAGTTAAGCCAAACAAACCAAATCCAGCACTATTAATAATAATATCTATATCTTTGTTTTTTACTTTTTCATATAATTGATACCCGTTTTTTGGTTTACTTAAATCACAAACAATAACATCACAATTAGTTCCAAGTATCTTCTTAACAGCTTGTAACCTTGTTTCATCCCGCGCAACAAGAATTAAATCATAACCTAATTTACTTAAGTAAATAGCTATATCGCGGCCAATACCGCTACTAGCCCCAGTCACTAATGCCCTCATCATATCACCTAGGATAATTTTAACATAAAAAAAGAAGAAAAACTAATTTCTTCTTTCTAAAAAGTCTAGTAACGGCGGAATAAATTGCTTCTTTCGCGAAACTAAGTTAGCAATATAAGTCCCCTGTTGAAGATTCTCAATATTATAACAATCCGCAATTATTCGCTCAGCTGCTTCGTTATAATAAATATATGAACCACCTTTAATTGTATCGGTCACAAACATTAAAGCAATTTTATAATTGTTTGTCATAGTATTTAATAACTTAATATACTCTTCCTTATTGTGCTCTATTTCATTAATATCTAAAGTTAATACCTGACTAATTCCAATCGTAATATCTTCATAATTAAGCGTTTTTAAGTCCCGATTTAATACTGCTTCAGGTCTTTCCCTTTTGATTGAAGAACCAAATTTAAACATCTCTAAACCAAATTCCTTAGCATCAAGTTCAGCTATTTCTGATAGTTGCTGACAAGCAATTTGATCTTCTTTAGTTGTAACTGGTGATTTTAACAATAATGTATCTGATAATATTGCACTCATCATAATCCCTGCCATGTTTTTTGGAATCCATACTTTATTTTCTAAAAACATTTGATAAATAATCGTACAAGTACTTCCCACCGGCATTAAGCGAAAATGAATTGGGGTTGTTGTATCAATTGTAGCTAAATGATGGTGATCAACAACTTCAATTACATTTGCTTCTTCTAAACCTTCAACACTCTGAGATATTTGATTATGATCAACTAAAATAACCGTTTGTTTTTCAAACTTATGAACATCAATTAATTTAATTAACCCAACGCACTCTTCTTTATTATTTACAACTGGATAATTGGTATAACCGTAATCTTTTGTTAGTTCAATAAAATCATCACGATAATCAAAAAGATGAATTGTTACTGGGTCCTGATTCTCATTAATGTTTTTAAGATAATTACTAGTTCTAATCTTATTATTAACCGTATATAAATCCATTTTAGTAACAACTAAATTAATTTCATTTTCTTTCACAAATTTTAAAATATCATTTGTAACAAAAGCATCATTAATTAATATAATTAGCTTAGCCTTAAAATTAGGGGCATGTTTTATATAAAAACCACTATCACAGATTATTAAAATATCATCATGATTTAACGTTTCTTGCAATCCAAAATAATCCCGATTATCATAAATAACTTTAATCTTCCCCTTTATCTCTTCATCACAAACATTAATTATTTTACCGTTCAAAACATTAGCAATATTACTAAGTGAAGATTCAATCCTAACTAAATCACTAGTTACTAAATACTTAGCAATATCTTTTAAATTAATATAACCAGTTAACTTATTTGTTTGATCAACAATTGGTAAACCTGTTACCTTTTGTTCAAGCATTAACTTTAAAGCTTTATCAACTGAGCTCCGTTCATTAATTAAAGCAATTTTATTATAAGGCATATCTTTCACTTGAATTCTAACATCATTTAAAATCTTTGGCGCTTTGATTTTAAAATAATCAAGAACATATTTTGTTTCATTATTTAAATCGCCCAAGACTCTTGCCTCAGTATTATTTCCTAATTGATTCTTTAAGTAGGATAGACAAATACTAGCACATACAGTATCAGTATCTGGTTTTTGATGACCAAATATTAATGTTTTTGCCATTATAACCCTCCTTATTCTAATAACATATTAACATAAAAAAACGAAGTTGAAAACAACTTAGTTTTAATTATTACTTTTCATTTCAAATAAAATATCTCTTAGTTCAACCGCTCTTTCAAAATCTAAATTGGCTGCGGCTTTCTTCATTTCTTCTTCAATATTATGCATAATCATTTGTTTTTCTTTTTGACTTAACTTAGCAGCCGTTTTAAGCTTTTCTTCAACCGTATTTGAAATTGTTGCCCTAATCTCTTTAATAATTGTTTGCGGCACAATACCATGCTGTTCATTATACGTTGCCTGAATAGCTCGGCGCCGATTAGTTTCACTAATTGCTTGTTCCATGGCATCGCTATGCTGACTAGCATACATAATAACATGCCCATTAGTATTTCTCGCACAACGGCCAATCGTTTGAATTAAACTACGAGCACTTCTTAAAAATCCTTGTTTGTCCGCATCAAGAATACAAATTAAACTAACTTCAGGAATATCAATTCCTTCTCTTAATAAGTTAATCCCAACAACGACATCATACTTACCCATTCGTAAACTACGAATTATTTCCAAGCGTTCTAAAGTCTTTATCTCACTATGAAGATAAGCAACTTTTATCCCTAATTCTTTTAAGTAATTAGTTAACTCTTCGGACATTCTAATTGTCAAAGTAGTAATCAACACGCGTTCATTAGCTTTAATTCTTTCGTTTATTTGCGCAACAATATCATCAATCTGGCCAATCGCTGGTTTGATTTCAAGCGTTGGATCAAGAATGCCAGTTGGTCTAATAATCTGTTCAATTGGTTTGTTATTAACCAAGGCCAATTCATAATCACCAGGTGTAGCCGAAACATAAATAACTTGATTAATCGCTTTCGTAAATTCATCAAAAGTCATAGGACGATTATCTAGGGCACTAGGTAATCTAAAACCATAATCAACTAACGTTTGCTTACGAGCCCTATCGCCATTATACATTCCTCTTACTTGTGGTAAGGTAACGTGTGATTCATCAACAACTAATAGGAAATCATCCGGAAAGAAGCTCATTAAAGTTGAAGGGGTTTCCCCTTCCTCCCTTAGCGCTAAATGACGGGCATAATTTTCAACCCCATTACAAAAACCGGTTTCTTTTAACATTTCTAAATCATAGTTAGTTCGCTCACGAAGTCTTTGCTCTTCAAGTAGTTTTCCCTCTTCTTTAAACTTTGCTAGTTGTAAAGCTAATTCAGTTTCAATTCTTTTTATTGCTTCCTGCATTTTATTATTACTTGTTACATAGTGACTAGCCGGGAATATTGTAATACTCTTTTTTTCTTCCAAAACCGCCCCGGTGACTAAATCAAAAGCACTGATTCTTTCAATCTGATCATCTAATAGTTCAACTTTTAAACCACGGCTTTTTTCATTAATCGGTACAATATCAATGTTATTACCTCGGACTCTAAAAGTTCCCCGGTGAAAATCAAGATCATTGCGTTCATAAGTCATATCAACTAACCGATTAATTATTTCGTTCCTTTTAATCTTATCATTTGGTTTTAAAACCAACATATTATTAATATACTCTTCTTTTTCCCCGATTCCATAAATACATGAAACGGAAGCAACAACAATCACATCACGGTTATTAATTAATGAACTAGTTGCCGCGTGCCGCAACTCATCAATCTCTTCATTAATTGAGGAATCCTTTTCAATATATATGTCTTTACTTGGAACATAAGCCTCCGGCTGATAATAATCATAATAAGAAACAAAGTATTCAACTTTATTTTCCGGAAATAACTCTTTAAATTCAGAATATAATTGCCCGGCTAAGGTTTTATTATGAGCTAATACTAATGTTGGTTTATTAACCTGCTGAATAACATTAGCAATCGTAAAAGTTTTACCCGTGCCAGTAGCACCAAGTAGAACTTGATGTTTATCACCTTGGTTTAACCCAGCAACTAATTTTTCAAGCGCTTGAGGTTGATCACCAGCTGGCTTGTAACTCGAATTAATTTTAAACAACGCTTCACCTCATAACATGTTTATTGACTAATATAATAAATATATTATACCATTTTATCTCAGTTTAAAACAAGGAATTAATCCTCGTTTATATTATATTGTCTAACTGCTCTTTGCACCTGAAATAGCACATTAATTACTCCAAATTTAACATTAGATTTAGTTCGTTTTTTGTTTTAACAAATATTTTATTTTCTTTCCTTAAATAACCAATCGAGGATAAAAACTATTGCGGCGATAATAAGTAAAATGTGGATAAAAGAACCACCGAATTTAAATAATAACCCAAGTAGCCAAAAGAAAACAACTATTCCACCTAACCATTTTAAAAACCCCATAAACATTCACCTCATTTTCTCCCTTATCATATGAATAATAAGTTATTAAAACCTTTCTTTGTTCTTTGATAGCTCTTGTTAAGATATTAAACTTAACTAACGTTTCGTTAGTTAATTCTCCTTCTTTTTCTTCTTTCGGACTTCCTTGATAAATACCTCTAATTTTATCTTGCAGAATAATCAACTGGTTTTTAAGTTTTATATCATTTTCTTGCTTAATATATTTATCAAGTAATTGATGATCACTGGCCTTAAATTTACGCAGTGGTAACCGAACAGATTGATTAAGAACATAACCACCGTATGGGCCCATTATTGAATCAACATATATCCCGGCCTTATCAAGTTCTTCTTTATAAACCCGAACCATTCTTTCACTAACTTCTAACTTTTGGGCCAGCTCACTAACCATATATTTGCGACCCGTACTTAATAACTCAAGCAGCGTAATCGCATTACTTACTTTTTCAATAATAAATCCCCCTGATAAAAACCTTTTATCTAACGACGACGATTAGCCATTAATACTAGTCTTAAAATATTTAAAGCACTTGCTAAAACACCAGCCACGTAAGTTAAAGCAGCCGCAAATAGCATGTTTGATGAAGATGCTACTTCACTATCGCTAATTAAATTAAGCTGTTGTAATTGCCCCTTAGCAACCTTACTAGCATTAAATTCAACTGGTAAGGTAACTACTTGAAATAATAACCCAATCCCAACTAAAGCAATTGCTAGATACATTAAATTGACTGCTTGGATTGCTAACGCAATAAAGAATAAGATATAAGAAAAAGAAGTTGCGGCATTAACAATTGGAAAAATAAAAGTTCTGATTCGCATAAAGAAATAGCCTTCTTTATCTTGAATCGCATGACCACATTCATGAGCTGCAACTGCTGCTGCGGCAATCGTATTGCCATTAAAAATGTCTTTTGATAAGCGAACAACTTTTCTTGATGAATCATAATGATCTGATAAATTACCGGTTGTTTCAACCACATGAATATTATTTAAACCATTCCGATCAAGAATTGCTCTTGCCACTTCAAAGCCACTAATCTGGCGATTATTTTCGATACTACTATATTTACGATAATTTAAAGTAAGAACTAATTGGGCTAAACCAGGAATTGCTAAGATAGCAATTATTAATATAATATCGCTCATTTACTAACACCTACCTTATACGTTGTTCCTTCTCGGGTATCTTCTAATTCAATATTATGCCCTAGTAACTCTTGTCTAATTTGATCAGCTAAAGAATAGTCTTTATCTATTTTCGCCTTATTTCTTTTGGCAATCATCTCTTCAATATATTCGGGATTTACTGTCATTTCTTTTGTTTTAACTTGAAGTAAGTCTAGTGACAGTACTTCATCCCAACTAGCAATTAATTTTAACTTTGTTGTTCCGTTAACTTGTTTATCTTTTAATAATTGATGGACTAAACTCATAGCATTAGCTGTATTTAAATCATTACTTATTTCTTTAATAAAATCATTATTATAAGTATTAAAACTTAATTGATCAAAATCACCATCACTATTAAGTTCTTGGATTTTACTTTTTAACTTAAAATAAGCTTGCTGCGCCATATCTAGCGATTCAAAAGTAAAATTAACTTGGCGATGATAGTAAGTGTTTAGAACAAAGTAACGATAACTCAAAGGATCATAGCCTTTTTCAACTAATGTTTTAATCCTTATTGTATCCCCTTTTGACTTACTCATCTTTATATTGTTAGTATTTAAGAATGATAAATGAACCCAGTAATTACACCACTTGTGGCCAAGGTAAGCCTCGCTCTGCGCAATTTCGTTTGAGTGGTGGGGAAAAACTGCATCCTCCGCCCCAAAATGAATATCTAAGCTATCACCTAAATTATCAATCGCTATCGCTGAACACTCTATATGCCAACCCGGATAGCCATCACCCCAAGGCGAAGGCCATTTTAATTCTTGGTTATCAAATTTTGAGTTAGTAAACCACAAGCCAAAATCAAACGGATTTCTTTTTTGACGATCTTCTTCAATTCCTTCACGGACTGCAATCAATAAATCTTCAGCTCGACGCCCAGATAGTTCATAATAATTAGCAAATTTAGAGGTATCAAAATAAATATTTCCTTCACTTAAATAAGCAATGTCTTTTTCCATTAAAGTAGTAATCATTTTGATATATGAGTCAATACATGCAGTGGCAGGAATAATAACATCAGGTTTATTAACATTTACTAATTCACAATCTTCAAAAAAAGCTTTTGTATAATACTCGGCTATTTCTTTTGATGATTTTTTTTCCCGCTGAATCGCAATTGCCATTTTATCTTCACCGGTATCACCATCACTTTCTAAGTGACCAACATCAGTAATATTCATAACTCTTTTCACTTGATAGCCTAAATACTTAAACACCTTTTCAAAGATATCTTCGGCAATATATGTCCGCATATTACCTAAGTGAGAATAATGATAAACAGTTGGCCCACAAGTATACATCTTAACTTCCCCGGGTTTAATCGGAATAAATTCTTCAACTTTTTTAGTTAGGGTATTATATATTTTCATATGTCCTCCTTGATACCTATTTCTTGCTTTATAATATCATATTTTAAGTAAAAAATAAATATCCCCATCAAAAAAGAAGCATAAGCTTCTTAAAATGATATCATTGCATAAACTAGTAACAATATTAAAGTCATACTAAGTAAGAATTTCCAAATAAATTTAAAATATGATTTATAAGAAATATTTAAATAACATAACCCAAAGAATAACAACACACCACTCGGAGCGATAAATTGAGTTAAACCGTATGTTGTATTCATAACAAGCATTGCCGCCGTTGTTGCCGTAGCATAACGGGCTGCTAGCATTGCGCCTAAAGTATAAGCAGTAAAACCATGATCAACATTCATTGCTGCGGCAATAATACCAACAATAGCTAATAAGAACGGATTAAAACTAGTAGACCAACCTAAAATTGTTTCGGCAATAGTAGGAACTAAATATATTTGATAAGAAATAACAAATACAATAATTGCTAGAAAATATAATAAAGTTGGTTTTAAAATCTTTTTAATTCCACTTGCAAAGGCATCTAAACATTCATCAAACTTAATGCGATATATCGCTGATATTATTCCGCCCCCTAATAAAAGAGCAATTCCCATTGATATCAGTTGTAATTCACCAAGCGGATGACTAAGACTAGTTAAACCAAGAAGATAAACTAAAATCGCATACTTACCAATTCTAAAGTCTTGTATCCAAGTATAAAAATTAGTAAAGATTGTAATCTTAAAGTTAGTATTCCAATTAATATAGCCAATAACTGAAAATATCAGAAGGACTCCTAAGACTACAGCAATTGGCCATATCTTAGTTTTTTCTTTTTTCCCTAAATCTTCAATTACATAAAGATCTTCATTTTCATTATTCTTTTCTTTTTTATCTTTATTCATATGCATTGTCGTAATTAGCATTAAGGTTGCAAAAGCTACCCCAAAGATTAAAGCTTTATAACCCATTCCAGTTAATAATTCAGTTCCCATATATGAGTTAATATAATCAAAAGTAAAATGACTATAAGTTGCTCCTAGTAACCCAACAAGAATTGAACCAAACGTTACACTAAAAGCTGTAAGTTTATCTTGATTAGCTTTTAGCAAAATAGAAATAACAAAAGGAACAAATGTTAAAACTGGTAGAATATCATTACTTAATGACGTAAAAGCGGCAAAAAATAAACCCATTCCGACAACTGCTAGTTTTGTTTTAAGTTTATTACCTTTTAATCCTTTCGCTAATGTACTTACTAATTTACGGTAGCCTGGTACTATTGATAATAGACCATAAAAACCACCAAGAATTAATAAGAATAGAATTTGAAATGAATAATATGAGAACCCTGTAAAGCCGGCATTAAAGAAAGTTTCAATCCCCACTCTAGCTAGTCCATTACTAATCAATTCTCCTTCGGAATAATACCCCGTTGGAATAATCCAAGACAAGATTGCCATTAAAACAATTGTAATACCAATTATTTTAATTAATTCGTTCTTAACAAAAAATTTCTTCATTTTCTTAACCTCCATATTAAAAATTATACCACGGATTTTAGAGCGTGGCATATTTTTTTTATCTTTTTTATTTAATTTCCATATTTCTTCGTAATAGATTTAATAATAGTAATTAATACTATTAAATAATAAACGATATTCCAACCTAAATAATAATTATTTAACATTTCTTCATTATAATTATCTAAGGCGATTAAAAAATCGACTCCAAAATCACGGATAAAAATAATCGGAACTTTTATTAAAATAACAATAATAATAATTACTAGGAAATCAATTGCTAACTTTTTAATTGATTCTTTATCTTTGCTTTTAATAATTGTAACAATCCTCGTTACAGCTAACTTTAATTTTTTCATCATTTCTTCTCCTTTAAATCAACTTCAACAAATATATTTTTATTAACTAAGTTCAAATTACTCACAATTGTTTTACCATCACTTTTAGTCAGGTCTGAATAATAACGACTAACAACCGTTGATGAATTAGCTCGTTTAATTTTATATCTTGATAAATCAAGAATAAGCTCGGTGTTAGTTGTTTTACGATAACTAATTATTTTAGTTGTTGAATCAGCATCCGGAATAATTAAAACATTTGGCGAATATAAAACTGGGGTATCTACTTCTAACTCAACTAAAACAATTCTATTTTCTTTTTGTTTAACCCCACTAATTAATGAATTAACATTACTACTTAGTACAACTAATTCTTCATCAAGCAAATTATCATATTTTAAGGTTTCAAAATAACCCCTAATTGGTCCGACTATTTTTAAATCAATCTTCTTAAGAGTTTCAATAATTAAAAGAATTGAAGCGATAAAATCCTCGGCACTATTAAAAGCGATATCTTCTAAAATATTAGTACCTAATGAATCATTACTATCTTCTAACCTTAGCTTAATATTATCATAGCAACTTATTTTAAGAGCTGCAAAACCATCAGTAATATTTAAAAAACTCAAAAGATCATCAATTGATAAAGAAGCATAGTCTTTAATACTAACAATTATTTTAATTAACTTATAATAATCAGTATTAACTAAATCTAAAGCGTTTTTTTCTTTTTGGGTTAAGTTCTCATATTGCTTTGCTAGATCAATTAGGACCTCATCATAAGATAAATCTTTATCCGGTTCAACCACTGGCAGAGTTTCTGCTTTTTTAAAATTTTGAGCAAGTTCATCAAAATCATTTTCTTCAAAATTTTGGACTGATAATAAATATGATCCATAATTTAAATATGAAACTTCTTTTAAAGCATCATATTTTTTAGCTAAAGCTTTTTTTAATTCGGATACAATTGTTTTATTAAAGCTAGGCTGTAATGCGGCCTGCTCAATTTTTTTGAACTGGCGGCGCAAGTTAACTACTCCCCGGAAAAAGCTTTTTTTCTTCGCCATGATTGTTTCTAACCAGTCTATCTTTTTTATTAATAAATCAAGTTCTTGCTGTAAGCTAAATTCAAGTGGTAATAGTTCAAAATAGTTTTCATCAGTTTCCAAATCTTCTAATAATTTTGCCGCCGCCAGGATTAATTCGTTAGCAGCTTTCACTTCAGGAATATTTATTTGGTATTGACTAAATTTAGTTTTAATAGCATTTTCATTTTCTAAGTTTACTAAACGATGATATATTGGTAATGATTTTTCTAAAAAATCATAATCATGCTCTTTTTTATTATATTTATCTACTAACCCTTGAAGCTCACTATATTTATGTCTAATCGTTTGTTGTAATTCATTTGCTTTAGCAAATGAATGATCATAAACAGCTTTTTTTTCATCATATAAATTTAAAATATCTTCAACTACTCGCAAATATTTATTAGTTTCAGTTGATTGTTTTTGGCGTTTGATTAACTCATCATATTTCTTTAAATCAAACATTTCATCTTCAGCCATAATACGATTATTGCGATGATAAATAATTTGCGGGTTTTCACTTTCATAATCGGTAAGACTCATCGTAACATTATTGTTATTACCATTAACTTTGTACCATTGAAACTTTTTGATAAATTCTTCAAGCATATTTTCTGAATTAAAAACGGCAATTCTTTCTAACATCCCATATTTTTGATCAACAAAAGAATAACAAATCCCAATAGTATTTTTATTTTGATAAGCATACGGGTGAAGGGTTGTTGAACTATAACCGTATTTGCTTAAAATTGCTAATGTTTTTTCTAAATTCAGCATCCTTAGCCTCCCCATATTATATATACTTATTATAACATTTAATTATTCTATTAGCAAAAATATTTTCTATTTGGCAATGCCTTCTTAATGGTGTATAATAAGACTAGAAAAGAGGTTTAAATATGAAACTAGGAATCAAATCATATTCATCTTCGAGTTCATTAATTAGTTCAATTATTTTCTTTTTATTAGGAGCAATCTTATTTACTAAACCAGATGCCGTTGTTTCATTTATTTCTTATATTGCCGGCGGCATCCTAGTTATGATTAGTTTTGTGAAGATATTAATTTACTGGCGTTTAGCAAAAAATGATTTTCCTAAACCACCAGGTTATTTATATTTTGCCTTAGTTTTACTAGCGCTAGGAATTGTTTTTATCTTTTTTGCTAATATTATTACAACTGCTATTAAATTTATTCTTGGAGCCTGGATATTATATAGTGGTGTTAACCGTTTAATCTTTGCAATTAAAATGAGTCTTAAAAAGCAGAAAGGTTTAACAATTTTTATTCTAGCCATCTTATTAATAATGCTTGGTTTATACGTTATGTTAGTTCCTAATCTATTAGTTAAAACAATTGGGTTAATTATTATGTTATATTCTGGACTAGATATATTAGGTTTTATCTTTTATAGTACGCATCGCCAAACTGTAACACCACAAGAAGGCGATACAACCTTAATAATTCCGGAAAAAATTAAAAAAGAAAAAAAAGAAAAAGTTAAGAAGAAAAAAACATTAGTAAAATAATGTTTTTTTAATAATTAATAATCTAAGTTTTACATTTAACGCTTTATTAGATATAATTATTAAGTTATTAATTATTACTAAGGAAGGTGAAAAGATGAAAGCAATTAAAGTTAGTTCGATGTGGTGTCCTTCCTGTTTAATTATGGAACCAATCTTCAACGATATAGAAAAAACATATAATTTAGTTTGGGAAAATCTTGACTTTGATTTAGACGAAGAAAAGGTTGCTTTCTATCAAATTGGTAAGATATTACCAGTTTTAATCTTTTTTGATAATAACGATCAAGAACTATTTAGAATAATTGGGGAGAAAAGCAAAGCAGATATTATTAAAAAACTAGAGGATGTGAACAAATGAAAAAAATATTAGTCCTTTTAATTGTTTTATTAATTGTTATTCCTTTAAGGGTTAAGGCGGAGGAAAAAGAAATAGCTTTGCATCTTTTTTATCAATCAACTTGTCCTCATTGTCATGAATTAATCGATTACTTAGATGATTATTTAGCTGATAAACCTAACCTAACACTTTATAAATATGAGGTTAGTAGTAGTGAAACTAATTTCAATATATTCTTACAAGCCCAAAAGTTAACTAAAATGAATATTTCCTCCGTCCCTTTTTTAGTGATTGGCAATGAAGCTATCATTGGTTATAGTAAATATTCAACAACTGATAATATTAAAGAATTAATTAAATATTATCAGAAAAATAATTATAAAGATGTAATTGGCGAAGCACTAGGCACTTCGCCTAAAACAGATATCGAAATAATCAAAGGTGGTTACCAAAAAACATATAACCTGCCTTTAATTGGTCGAGTTAATCCCCAACACGCTTCTTTAATAGCCGTTGCAGCTGTAATTGGTTTTGTTGATGGTTTTAATCCTTGCGCAATGTGGATTCTAATCTTCTTAATTACAATGCTTTTTAACATGAAGGATCGAAAAAAGATGTGGCTTTTAGGTATTACTTTCTTATTTACTTCAGCTGTTATTTACGGTCTATTAATGCTCTCTTGGCTAGGGGTTGCTGCCCTAGTTGGTAATATTAGAATTATTAAAATTATCATTGGTTCTTTTGCAATTGCTTTTGGTAGTTGGAATGTCCTTCGTTTCTTTAAGACTAAAGATGTCGGCTGTGAGGTTGTTAACACCTCGAAAAGAAAGAAAATAATTAATCAAGTTAATAATATTATTGCCGCTAAAAAGTTATGGATAGCAGTCCTTGGAATTATCTTTTTAGCCATTTCAGTTAATATTATAGAAGTAACCTGCTCTTTAGGTTTACCAGTTATGTTTATTGAAATTTTAAACTTAAATAGCCTTAGTGGCTTTAGATATGGCTTATATATCTTAATCTACTTATTATTCTTCTTATTAGATGATTTACTTGTCTTCTTTATTGCGATGAAAACCCTTAAGATTACTGCTATATCAAATAAATATGCCAAGTACTCTCATTTAATTGGTGGTATAATTATGTTCTTAATCGGAATCTTAATGATCTTCCGCTATGAGTGGTTAACTTTTACTTTCAAATAAAAAGCAACATATGTTGCTTTTTTTAACGATTAATATTATGTTTATTTGCTAATGCTGCTTGGGCGGCTAATAAAGCTTCATAAAGATAATTATCCATCACATTTAAATCTGTATTATGAGGTTTTCGATCAGCTCCTAAAATACCCGATATTTTAGCTTCTTCAGTTACCTGATTAAGAGCTCGACTAGCACCATCTTTATATGACTTAGTTGTTCTTTTAACATCACGATAATCAAAATTACCATAATACTTCCAATTAGCAACCCAAACAG
Source organism: uncultured Muribaculaceae bacterium (assembly GCA_964435635.1). Classification (GTDB taxonomy): domain Bacteria; phylum Bacillota_I; class Bacilli_A; order RF39; family UBA660; genus DAOOOU01. Next base: position 6,476 of record CAYSZU010000010.1, on the reverse strand, counting down.
TGTATTCTGTTAAATCAGAACCGTTATCTGCCGCTAGTAAGCTCTCATAGTAACTTTCACTTGTGTATATACCGGTAAAATAGCCACTATCAGCTATTTCTCGGCAAAAGCTTAAACATAGTTGAACTGAATTGTTTCGGCTCTCAGCACAGTTAAAATGACGGGCTAACTCAATATCATAATAAATGATTGGCACAGTTTTAATATTTAACTTGTCTAGGCTATATAATAAGAACTTTGCTTCGGCTTTAGCTTCGTTACTTGTATAGGCATTAGTATATGAATAAATCATTAAAACTTTATCCCCAAAACCAGCATAATGATCAATTAAGGTTTGATCAATTCCTTTATGACAACGCTCATATAGTTCTTCCCAATTAACACTATCCCAATTTGTTATACTATCCCAATATTCTGCTGTAGGCCAACCATAATCTCTCTTCATCACAAAGAAATCAGTAAATCTTAACCCAACAAAATCAAATTGATTAGCAACATAACTATAATCGATATATGGTTGGCAATAAGACAAATCAATTCCTAATTTTGGTTGTTCCGTAATAACATCATCCTCGTTAATTGGGGCCCCAGGAATCGTTGGTGTCGCTTCTTCACCAGCCACATCTAAGATGCCTGTCAGTTTATCAAAAGTTACGCTATCATTCATTAATTCTTTCATTAAAACACCAAGCTCACGGCATAACCCAGCCACATCAGCAAAATCTTCTACGGCCGAATCAACTGATAAGGTTTTACTATCAATTGTTTTTTTCAAAGCTTCATATTTTGTTAAATAGTGAACCAACTCGGGATCAATGTTTGATAGATCAATTGTTTTTTCCTTCCGACCACCTAAAAAGATTGTTATTCCTGTTAACTCTTCATCTTTAACATTTATTTGAATTTGGTCTAATTGACGACAGCCCGTTGCTTTAGCGATTTTAACTTTAATTAAATCTAAACTGTTTTCAAATATTTTATTAACTAGCTCATTAACTTCAAAAATATCAAAATCGTTATACTTATCATCAATCTCAATATTATTTTCTTTTTCATAAGCAATTCCTTGCACTTTTAAAAACGAATCTAATGATTCCTCGGTTAAAATATCACTATCATTATAAAATGAAGAATAGGTTTTTAATTTACCATCATCTTCAAAAGTCTTTTGTCTAACTTTAACAACAACAAAACCGGTTAAGGCAAATACGACACTCATCACGGTTGGAATAACTACTTTAGTAATTGTTATCCCTTTTTTTCGTTGCTTTTTAGCTGTCTGGCGACATGCTTCTTTAACTTTTTTTACTTCTCCAGGCATTTATTTGCACCTCTTTCCAATAAAGATATATATTTTCACTATTATCTTACCATATTTTAACTAATAATAACTAGTTATTATTAATTGCTTGACGTCGTTATTGCCGCTTTATTATTAACAACTAATTAAACTATTATTCGAAAGAAAAAGCAGTAATTTAAATTACTGCTTTTTATATTAACTTAATTTAAATGGCTTTTTTCGTAAGATTTGTTCTTGTTTCATAATTTGCTCTTTATAAGCTTTTAATAAATCCTCTTCGCTTCTTTTTATCGGCGGCAATTCTTCGGTTTGATATAACTTATAAGCCTCTTCAACACTTGATAAGCCAATTTGTTTTTTAGGGGTAGCATCATTAATACTTAACATTACAACTGCTTTTCTATCTGTTACATCCTTTTTATCAATAATTACTTTATTAATTAAATCTGGGGTAACTTTAGTATCATTATCAGCTATTTGTAAGTTAATAGTTCGCGCAATTAAGCCTTCAAAGTTTAACCCTGGATAACTAATTTCTTGATAGTTATCAGCATTATATTCATCACACGACTGGATAATCATTTCTCGACTATAAACGTGTCTTTCACTATTAACATATGATAAAACTGGATTTGTTAGCTTGTTCATTAAAGAACTATTTGTATTACCCTCAAATTCAATATATGATTTATTATGAGAATTCTTTTTCTGGTATTGTTCATATAAAGTATTTTCAGCATATGATTTAAAAGTCTCTTCAACAACTATTCCGGTTTCATATTCTTCTACTTTATAAGTAACGATTGTTATCGAATTAGGTTCAACAATTAAATTACTTCTTTCATATTGGTTATCACCAATAAATTGCGTAATTCTATAATTAGTTGATGATAAATCACCAACTATCTGAATAAATGAATCATCTTTTTTAAACACTAACTCACGAAGCAGAACAAGGCGATCATCAGGATCTCCATATAATTGATAAACCTCATCATAGTCTCTTATATAAGCTAATAATAGCGGTAATAAAAAGGTATTCTTTTTATTGGCATTAGCTTCAAGGTAACTATATATTTTCTGATATCTTTCACTACAATCATTAATATATGATAACAAGCTAGCACTACTTACTCCAGGGAAAACCTTGGTTAGTAACCATTCTTTTTTCGCTTCGCCCGTTAATTCTTCAGGAACTACTGGTAAATCAATTGCTCCTAATTTTTCTTCTTTCATAACAAACCTCCTGAAATTATTTTAACTAATTGTCTTCTGATAAACCATTGTTGTTTCTTGTTCTTTAACGATTGTACCAAAGTCATTGTAAGATATTTGTTTAGTTTCTTCATCATATGTTCCTTTTACCATTACAGGTACAAGATTTCGATAATATACCATCAACCATCGCTCGGAACCAAAGAAACTACCAGAATAATCAATTTTTTCGATTTCATAATTAACTGGCGCTGCTATTTCATTAACGTCTTCTTGATCGACTACTTCATCAGTGTGAAAATATATTATTGATCGATCGCCTGTTGAAAGCTCTATTATTACATTATGTTCGCCAGTATCAAAATAAGCACTATTGTTATTTTGAACTTGCGCCGTTTTTTCTTCAGTCACATCTTGATTATCTTTGCCACAACTAGCTAAACTAAATAACATTGTTAGAGCTAAAATACTTGAAGTTAATTTAACTCCCTTATTACTAAATATATGCCTAACTCCACTATACGCTTTTAAATTTTTTATCATATTTTTATCCCCTTAATAAGTTGATATATTAACATATCTTTTTTATTTTGTCAAAAAACACTAGCATTTTCTAGTGTTATTTATTAAAGTGAATATTTATTTATAATTTCGTTGATTATCTGTTCTAATTCCAACTGAACCAATTTTATTTTCAATTATAACTGGAATTCTTGACCAGCCTAATAGTTCACAAGCTTTTAGTCTTTTCTCGCCATATTTTAAAATATAAGTATTATCTTTTAGACTTCTTGAAACCATTATTGGTTGCGTCAACCCATTAATTTTTATATCTTTCATAATCGCATCAATTTCTTCTTTGTTATGCTTATAAAAATCAGGGTTTTCTAACATCGGCGCAACAATTGAATCAATTGCAATGTTTTCCGTTGCTTCAGTTCGAGCATCCGGATTATGCATATCCATTCCTCTTTTAAACGAATAAATAAAGGGAATTGCTAAGTCAACATTTTTATTACTTTGAATTTTCTTCGTCGCTTTTTTAACTATTTCGTACATAATACGAGGACGATCAACGCCATTTGTCATATATCTTAAACGGAATAAAGTTCCATAATCCCATGTATCCGCTCGCACATAAGGTTCAACTTTTAATTCATCAATAATGTCTTTGGTTACTTCCCTAGCTGTACCAATTAAAATGTCTTCAACTGTATCCCAATCAGAATCAAAAGTTACTCTAAATAAAGCTTCATCAAGAATAAAGTCACCGCTGTTTTTAGTTTTACTTGCCGTACAGTTGATAACAACTGTCCCAAATAGTAAAGCGTTAGGAACATTAATCATTCGGCCAATTGGTTCTTCACTCCCAATTGTTCCACCAACTTGATTTAAAGTTAAATACATCGGTGAAAACTTAACGATATCACCCATTAAAGCATGGGCTGGAAATTGAACTCGATCCCCGATTTTATAAGGTCGCATTAAGACAATCATAATCCAAGCCGCAAAGCCAGATACTGGGGCTTGTAAACTCCAACCTAAAAGCATTCCCCCAAACATTGAAAAGAATGCCCCAAAAGTACTTAACTTACCAAGGACATAGAAAAAGCCAATTATAATGGCAAAGAAACAAAGGACTTTATATAAGCCTTTAAACATTTTTACTTCCCCATATGTTCCCGAACGATGATAAACCCTAATACTTGTTAAAAGAATTAAAACGTTATAAAAAGCAACACATAGCAAAGTAATAAATAAGAAATACATGAATGAATATCTCGTTGAAATCATAAAAACATTATAGCCTTGACGGTCTAAATATAAACAACCAATTGCTAAACCTAAATAAACAAACATTTTACTAATATTTATAATTAATCTTGCAACTCCAAAGTCTTTTTTTATCATAAAACACCTCTTTATCTAATAAACTAACTATAACATATTATAAAACTTTTGACTACCAGCAAACCGATAATTTATCTATTATTATTAACGATATTTACCTGATAATGATGATCCTTAATTACAATAATTGATTGCTTAATTAATCTTTCAATATCATTTAAATATTTCTTTTCACTTTTATCACATAAAGAAATTGCTTGACCACAACAACCAGCTCGACCAGTCCGCCCAATCCGGTGGACATAAGATTCAGCTAAATTAGGCAACTCATAATTTATTACTTGGGAAAGTTCAATTATATCTATTCCTCTTGCGGCAATATCAGTTGCTATCAAAAACTTACTTCGCCCACTCTTAAAATTACTTAGGGCTTTAACTCGGGCATTTTGTGATTTATTGCCGTGAATTACTTCACTATACAAATTATTCTTTTGTAAGGTCTCAGCTAACTTATTAGCCCCATGTTTAGTTCTAGTAAAGATCAGGGTTGATTCTCCTTTATCTTTTAATAACTCTAATAATAATTTACTCTTATCACTCGTGTTAACAAAATAAACTGATTGGTTAATTTTATCAACTGTTAAAGAAGTATTATTAGTTTCAATAATAACTGGTTCCTGTAAAAACTCTTTTGCTAAAACTCTTATTGTCTTCGGCATTGTTGCCGAAAACATTAAAGTTTGTCTTACTTTAGGAACATGAGTCATAATTCTTCTAATATCATGAATAAAACCCATATCAAGCATTGTATCAGCTTCATCTAAAACTAAGACTTCAATTTTATCTAGTTTAACTATTCGTTGATTAACTAAATCAATTAAACGACCTGGGGTAGCAACTAAAATATCAACCCCTTTTCTGATTACTTCAACTTGGCTTCTTTGATTAACTCCACCAAGGATAACTGCACTCTTTAAATTTGTATGAGTGGCATACTTTCGAACATTATCTCTAGTTTGAATTGCCAACTCTCTAGTTGGTGATAAAACTAAGGCTCTAATCTCTAGATTAGTCCTCGGTTTTTTAATTAATGTTTCAATAATTGGCAATACAAAAGCGGCTGTTTTACCAGTTCCGGTTTGAGCACATCCTAAAACATCTTTTTTCTTTAAAATAATTGGGATGGCCTTTTCTTGAATTGATGTTGGGATATTATGACCCAACTCCCCTAAAGCTTTTAGTAAAACTTCAGATAAGCCTAATTCTTTAAATGTCATTTTTTACTCCTCTATATTAATTTTCCTTGCGAAAATAAATTTCAATAAAAAAGATAGCTAGCTATCTTTTTCTAATTAATTGTCATAAACAGGTTCAATATTAAATAGGTATCCTACACATTTCATTACTTTATTAGTTCCATACATTTTTTTATTTATTTTTATTTATTATCATTAAAAAGCCTAATGAATATAAGACACTATCTTATATATACCCCTAAAGATATAAAAAGCTAAATATCTTAAGACAATGACTCTTATAAATAAGAACCAATTCATCAGGTGGTAAAACTATAACACAACATTTAAATAATAGCAAGAGGCAATCTTAATTCGTTACTAAATAGTATTTATTTTATAACGTCATCTTTATTACTTAATAAGATAAAAGCAATTGCTAAAAAGAAAGACATCCCTAATATTATTACTGCTAAAAGCGTCTTGCCACTACTTTCCCGTCCTGCTTTTTCGACATTACTAACATAAGGCTTTGGTTCCTTTGGTTTATCTCTGATTATCTTGTTCTATCTAAAAAAAATGGTGACTAAATGGTGACTTTTTAATTTTATAATATAATTAATTATCATCTTATATAGGAACTTTTGCCGATAAAATGACTATCATTATTTAATAATATATAAATTCATCTGCTAGTATTATATTACATTTTTTTAAAATAATCATTAAATATACATTTCAAAAACTGATGATATTACTATTCAGATTTATTGTGTTTTATCTTCTTTTAGTGTCAGCGGTTTTGGAGTCTAAAAATGGCAATATCACAGAGTATCGCAAAGTGTCTCAAAGTGTTATAAACACTGGGCAAA
>CAYSZU010000009.1:19039-29046 GCA_964435635.1 uncultured Muribaculaceae bacterium | reverse complement strand
CGATCGACAAGGTCGAGTTAGCATTACCTCCCCATTGGTTAGTTACGCCGATATTGCTAAAGAATGTGTGATAATCGGCGCTAACGACCGACTAGAAATATGGTCAAGTGACCATTGGCAAAAATTCTTCCAAGATAACGCTAATAAACTTGAGGATATTGCCGAAGACTTATTTATGAATACAGGTTTTTAATGGAACATATTAGTGTATTACTTAATGAAACAATTACTAACCTAAATATCAAACCTAATGGATTATATGTTGATGCAACTATTGGTTATGCTGGTCATAGTCAAGAAATCCTAAAAAGAATTCCTAAGGGTCATCTATATGGGTTTGATCAGGATCCTAAAGCTTTAGAACATGTTTTTAAGGTTTTAAGTCCAATCAGTAATAATTTTACCGTAATTGATAGTAACTTTTGTAATCTAAAAGCTGAGTTAGCAGAGCTTAAGATAACTAAAGTGGATGGTATCATTTTTGATTTAGGACTATCTAGTCCTCAAATTGATGATGCTAAGCGGGGTTTTAGTTTTGGCAAAGATGCTGCTCTAGATATGAGAATGGATCCTCGCCAAAAACTTAATGCGCAAATGGTTGTCAATGATTATGCGCTCGAAGAATTGATGAATATCTTTTACATCTATGGTGAAGAGCAAATGACAAAACCAATTGCTAAAAATATAATTATGGCAAGAGCTAAAAAGAGAATCGAAACAACAAAAGAATTAGTAACAATTATTAAACAAGCTACTGGTGCTAAATATTTCAATCTTAAGCATCCTGAAAGACAAATTTTTCAAGCAATTAGAATTGAAGTAAATAGTGAATTAGTAGTTTTAGATAAAGTTCTTCCTGAAGCAATTGAGCTTCTTAATAAAGGGGGAAGAATTGCGGTCATAACATTCCATTCACTTGAAGACCGGATTGTTAAACATGTTTTTAAGAAGTATTCGGAAGTTGATGAAGTTGTAAAAGGCTTACCAAAGATTCCAATCGAATATCAACCGAAAATAAAAATTATTAATAAGAAACCAATTCTTCCAACGGAAGATGAAATAAAACGCAATAGTCGCAGTAAAAGTGCGAAGCTAAGAGTAATCGAAAGGATATAGCAATGGCAAAGAAAAAAGGATCAAAAATAAAACTATTAAAAGGTGAAAAAGCCTTATGGCTGCTAATTATGATTCTGTTAATTGGGAGTCCAGTTTTCAAGGTATATAGCTCAGCTTTATTATCTGAGACTAATATTGAGGTAGAACGCTTAAAAAGTAATATTGCCAAACAAGAAAGAATTAATGAAGGACTAGGTATGAAAATTAATGAACTAGCCTCACTTGATAAGATTCAAAAAGTTGCAATCGCTAATGGTTTAGCATATAATAATGATAATATTAAAGTAATCATTGTTGAGTAAAGTTAGGTGTAAAAATGAAAAAAAAGAATAATACAGTAATAATTAGTAAAGCACTTATTATCTGTATTATTCTTTCTTTTTTGGCAATAATTACTAAATTATCATGGATCACAATTAAAGATGAAGTTGATGGAATGAACTTAACTAAGTTTGCAAACAATCGTAATACCGCCAAAAAAACCTTATATGCAACCAGAGGTTCAATTTATGATCGATCGGGAGAATTATTAGCTAAGAGTGTTAATTCTTATACAGTAATTGCTTATCTAAATGCTTCTAGGACAAGTAATCCTAATAATCCGCAACATGTAATTGATCCTAATGCAACAGCTAAAGCTCTTGCCCCAATTTTAAACATGACAACCGAATATATCTTAAGCTTATTAAAACAACCGTTTTATCAAGTTGAACTAGGACCAAATGGCCGTAACATTTCTGAATTAGTTAAAGAAGAAATTGAAGCCTTAGATTTACCAGGGATAAGTTTTATTGCTAGTTTTAAAAGAACTTATCAGATGGGTAATTTTGCTTCTTATATTATTGGTTATGCAAAAGTTAATGACCAAGGAAAAATGATTGGTGAAATGGGCATTGAATCTTATTATAACGATATATTAACTGGGGCGGATGGCTATACTGAATATCAAAAAGATAATTATGGTTATCAAATTCCTAATACGCCATCAATTGAGAAAAAAGCAATTAGTGGTAAAGATATATATTTAACAATTGATAGCGATATTCAAATGTATTTAGAAAATGCGATTAATAGTATTAGCACTAAAGAAAAAATGACATGGGCAACAATTTCTGTTGTGGAAGCAAAAACCGGAGCAATTGTTGGCAGTGCTAGTTATCCTAATTTTAATTTAAATAATCTTGATATGACTAGTTATTTAAATCCTTTAGTTTCTTATACTTTTGAGCCCGGTTCAACAATGAAAATCTATTCTTTCTTAGGTGCCATGGAAGCTGGTATATATGATGGTAGTGGGACTTATAAATCAGGAACAGTAGCTGTTGCTGATTCAGTAATCAAAGACTTTAATGGTAAAGGCTGGGGCACAATTACGTATGATGAAGGTTTTGCTTATTCATCAAATGTTGCTGCAGTTAACCTAGCACTTAAAATGGGCGGCCCAGCCTTAAAAGAATTCTATACAAAAATCGGTTTTGGAACAAAAACTGGTTTAACTCTCCCTGGAGAAGTTAAAGGCAATATAAATATTAAATATCAGACCGAAATTGCGACCGCTGCCTTTGGGCAAGGAATTACAACTACACCGATTCAAAACTTACAAGCCTTAACAATTCTTGCTAATGGAGGAGTTATGTTAAAGCCTTATATCGTTGATAAGATAGTTGATCAAACAACCAAAGAGGTTATCTTCCAAGGAAAACGGACTGAACTTGGTCAAATGGTTAGTGCCGCAAATGCCAAGCAGATTAGTAATTTAATGTATGATGCTATTTATAGTAATAAAACTGATGCAAAATATTATCAGCCAAATAACGTGACAATAATTGGTAAAACGGGAACCGCTCAAATAGCTGTACCAAATGGCGGCTATTTAACTGGTGAAAAAGATTACGTTCGTAGTTTTGTTGGTTTGTTTCCGGCTGAAGACCCTGAGTATATTATCTATTCATCATTTAAACAGTACAAAGGAACCTTTGCCACCATTGCTTCGACTGTTTCTAATGTGATGGAAGAAATAGCCAAGAATAAGAATTTAGTTGATCAGACTAATCAAGTTAAGACAAATAAAATAATTACTTTAGAAACATATCTTAGTAAGGAAGTAGTTACGACAACTAAAGCTTTAGAAAAAATTGCTTTAACCCCAATTGTTATTGGCCAAGGAACCAAAGTTATTGCACAGTATCCATTACCAAAAACGGCGGTTATTGAAGGGACAAAAGTCTTTATCATAACTAATGATCAAGAATATATTATGCCTCAAGTAATTGGATGGAGTGCTAGTGAAATTGCAACATATTGTAAGTTAGTCGGTTTAGAATATAAAATAACCGGCTATGGCAAAGTAAAAGAAACAAGTATTCCAGCTGGAACCCCAATTGATTTAAACAGTCTATTTTTAATAACCTTAGGAAAATAAAATAGGCAGTAATATTTGATTGTGATATAATTTAGATAGGAACGTGATAAAATGAAAAAAGAAGTTATTTTAACGGGCGATCGCCCAACTGGTAAATTGCATTTAGGTCATTATGTAGGATCATTGATTAATCGAATTAATCTTCAAAATTCCGGAAAATATGATGATATTTTTATTATGATTGCAGATTCACAAGCGACAACAGATAATGCTAATAACATAGAAAAGATCAGACAAAATATTATAGAAGTTGCCTTAGATTATTTAGCGTGTGGTTTAGATCCAAGAAAAAGTACTATTTTTATTCAATCACAAATTCCCGAGTTATGTGAATTAACATTTTATTATATGAATTTAGTTACTTTATCAAGATTACAAAGGAATCCAACCGTAAAAGCAGAACTAAAAACGCGAAATTTTGAAACAAGTATTCCGGTCGGATTTTTAACTTATCCAGTTAGTCAAGCTGCTGATATTACAGCTTTTAATGCTAACATTGTCCCCGTTGGTGAAGATCAACTACCAATGATTGAGCAGACAAGGGAAATTGTTAGAAGTTTTAATTCGCTTTATGGCGATACTTTAGTCGAGCCAAAGGAATTGTTACCGGAAAATGAAACTTGTAGTAGATTGCCAGGCCTAGATGGCAAAGCAAAAATGAGTAAGTCTTTAGGTAATTGTATTTATTTAGCTGATTCACCTGAAGAAATAAAAAGAAAGATAATGGGCATGTTTACTGATCCAAACCATTTAAGAGTTGAAGATCCTGGAAAAACCGATAATAATCCAGTTTTTGCTTACTTAGATGCTTTTTGTCAAGATTATCATTTCTCTAAGTATTTACCAGAATATAATAATTTAGCCGAACTTAAGGCACATTATCAAAAAGGTGGTCTAGGTGATATGAAAATTAAAGGCTTCCTAAACGATGTAATTCAAGAAGAATTAAAGCCTATCAGAGAGCGAAGAGAACAATATGCAAAGAATCTTGAAGAAGTTTATCAAATGCTTGAAGAGGGCAGCCAAAAAGCTCGTTTAGTCGCAATTACGACCTTAAAAAAAGTTCGGCGTGCAATTGGCCTTGAATATTTTGAAAAAAAGAACGATTAGTTCTTTTTTCATATAATAATTGAGAAATCTAGTTCTTAATGTTAAAATAAAACTGGAGGGTATGATATGAAAGAAAAATTAACTGAGTTACTATCTAATAGTTATGCCCCATATTCTAATTTAGCCGTTGCCTGCCTAATTAAAACTAAAAATGGGCGGCTTTATCCAGGGGTTAATATTGAGAATGGTACTTATAAAGAAGGCTTATGTGCTGAACAAAATGCCCTAGCTAACGCATTAACTAATGGGGTTAGTAAAAAAGAAATTGTGGCTATATATTTAATGGGAAATACGGCTAATATAATTAAACCTTGTTTCTTATGCCGCCAATTTATTAGTGAATTATTAATGCCTGAGTCATTAGTTATTTGTTATAACAATTTAGGAGAAAAAGAAGAGTATATTGTTGCTGATTTATGCCCTTTGCCATTTAATCAAGATGATCTTCCTGAGGTGAATAATGAAAACTAAATTAATAAAATTATTAAATAATGCTTATTCCCCAATTGATAATATTCCTTTTGCTTGTGCCGTTGAGACAAATAGCGGGCAAATATTTTATGGAGTTAGCTTAAAAAATAGTGTTTATCGTGATGCCATTTATGCTGAACAAGCAGCCCTTGGAGCCGCCCTTAGTGCCGGCTTTAAAAAAGGTGATTTCAAACAACTTACTATCTTAATTGGTTCAAACAACTTGGATGATATAAAAAACCTAAGTACAGAAATAATTTTAGAATTATTAAGTCCAACGGCAATGATAACAATTATGTGTTTATCATCTAGCGAAAAAAACTTTAAGGTAAGTGATCTTAAAACATTTTAAGCAATGAAAAAAGTTTTAAGTCAGAACATAATCATGCTATAATTTTCTTAGAACAAAGATAATTATTGCCGGGCATTTATCAAGTGATATTTAGAAAGGAGTAATTAATTAGCTAATTAAGCCAAAAAATAATTAACTTATCTATTTAATCAGGCAAAAAGCCTAAAAAATAATATTTTGAAAAGGAGAAAAAAATATGTTTAATTTTGATAATATAAAGAAGCTATTTAGTTATGATTGGTCTTCTTTAATCCCTAAATTAGTTCCAAAAGGGAACAAAACCAAGATTAGTGAGGATAGTTATAAAAACATTTTTTATGGTGCCATATTAATAATTGTGGCTGTTGTAATATATTATACGGCTGTATCAGTTTTTTTTGATAGTCTGACTTATTCATTTGGTACGTCATATATCTTAAATTACTGGTTTTCCAATGTTTTTGGCTTATCAGTTATTCCAGCAGCTATTATAATTTATAACAAAGTAATGAAAGATAAAGAACAAAACTCATGGCCGTTTTTCATTGCTTTAATAATTACCGCGTTAATGATTCTATCTTCAGCATATGATGTTATTGATTCATTAAGAAGTATTGGCTATAGTATCTTTTATTTATTCTTTAGTTTAATTAGAACGGCTATTACCTTATTTGGTTGTGTTCATTTAGCAGTTGGTTGTATTGATTTTTGTCAAGCCACAACGGCGGCTTATGATCCAAATGGCGACCCTAGTAATCAGCAAGAACCGGAAGTGAAAAAAGAAGAACCAAAAGGCGGAGAAACTCCACCGGCTGATCAAAAATAAATTATTTAAAAAGATAATGCTAAGCATTATTTTTTTGATGAGATAGACGTCAAATTACGTCAATCTAGCGGTTAATTTTTCTTAAAACTTTAAATTAGTAGTATAATAAAAGAGAAAAGAGGCGATAATATGCTTATTTTAGCTAAATCAACGATGGCCATGATGTTAGGATTTGTTTTATCAATTATCATTGGATTTTTCTTAATCCCGATTCTAAAAAGCCTAAAATTAAAACAAAAAGTTAGTTTAACAATTGGGGAAAGGCATATGGCAAAAGATGGAACACCAACGATGGGTGGCTTTATCTTTATTATTCCAACCCTTATTTCCCTCTTATTCTTATGGCTAAATAAAAGTATCGATTTCTCATCTAATTTAGTGATTGTCGTGATGGTTTTTATTACTTATGCGCTGATTGGTTTTATTGATGATTTTTTAAAGATTAAATTTAAGAATAACAAAGGGTTTAAAATAATTTCAAAGCTCTTAGTCCAAACCTTTATATCTTTAATCTTTTTCTATATTTATATGCGCAACGGTGGTGATCCAACGCTAGAAATATCCTTATTAAATATCAATATAAACCTTGGATGGGTTTATGGTATTTTTATTCTCTTCTTACTAGTTGGAACATCTAATGCTGTTAATGTAACCGATGGCCTTGATGGTCTAGCTGGTGGTTTATGTGCTATTGCCTTTTTAGCTTTTGGCTTATTATCATGGAATGTTGGCTGGCTTAATGGGTATGATGAAATTGCCATCTTCTGTTTTGTCTTACTTGGTAGTCTATTAGGCTTCTTAGTTTATAATTCTCATCCAGCCAAAGTATTTATGGGTGATACTGGTTCAATGGCTTTGGGTGGATCAATGGCCGCAATTGCCATTTTAACAAAGTACGAAATAACTCTAGCAGTTGTTGGTGGGGTTTTCGTTATTGAAGCAATAAGTACTATTAGTCAAATAATTGCGATTCGTAAATTTAAACGAAAAATCTTTAAAATGGCGCCTTTACATCATCATTTCGAACAACTTGGTTGGGCTGAAAGAGATATTGTTAAAATGTTTTATATCGTTGGCTTTATCTTAGCAATGGCGGCCATTACTTATGGCGTTTGGTTATAAAAAGAACAATCTGTTCTTTTTTTTTGTCAAATAAGAGCTATTATTGTTAAGTGAGTTGACAGTCTGTGTCGTTTAGGTCAAAAACATGTTATATTATAAGTGGTGAAGAAAAGATGTTTAATAATCGAAAAAGAAAAGCAGAGTTATCATATATTAAAGACTTAATTATTAAATTTGATATCAGCAAAGAAGAAGATATTAATTTTTTATTAAAATTACAAAACTTAGCTTTACCAGAAAATAACGGGTATCAGATTACAGAATTGCCAAAAGATATAGGTATGTCAAAATTACATTTTGTTTTATCAGTTATTTCTACTAACGCTAGTAAAGTATACATCGATGAAAAATATGCCCAACAACTAAAAGATTTCTTGTTTGGCGATGATAACTATGTAGTTGGAATTCATTTACCAGGGGCTAACGGTAATTTCTATCAAAAGCAGATTTTTAGTCAAGGCTTGGAAAATTCTGGTGATTTGCTGCGTGGTGTCCCAATTAATAATGAATGGGTGGACATTAATAAGACGGTTTCAATTGAAGTTAACTTCCCTACATTTTTAGGGCGAATAAAGAATTCGGCCACCAATAAATATAAAATTAGTGAAGGGTCTAATATTAATAAACTAGGAGCATACATTGTTCGAATCCCAAAAGCTAATGTTGGGTTAGCTCAAGATGGGCCTGCTCCGCAACCAATCTATTATTATAATGAACGGAATACTCCGACTTTATTACCAGAATATATTGTTGGTTATTTAAACTTTGATAGTGAATCAATCGGCGCTTTAGATGTAAATCCTAATTATGGTCGTAATAGTAATTTACTAGCTACTATCTATGATGCTAATGCATTAAAAAATGTAGCTAATAGACGAACTATTAGTTAAGAACGATTAAAAACAAGAGATTAAATTAGAAGGTGATTAAAATGAAAATTATTATCTCCGCCGGTGGAACTGGCGGTCATATTTATCCCGCTTTAAGTATTATTGAAAAATTTAAAACTAAAGAAAAAGACTTAGAGGTGCTATTTATTGGTACCCATAACCGAATGGAGAAGGATTTAATTCCTACTTTAGGCATAGATTATTTAGCTTTAGAAATGTATGGTTTTACAAAGAATATATTTAAAAACATTCGTAGTATTAGTTTAATTCAAAAAGCAACAAGTAAATGTCTAAAAGTAATGAAAGAATTTAAGCCGGATGTTGTAATCGGGGTTGGGGGTTATGTTACATACCCAGTCTTAATGGCAGCTCATAAACTAGGGATTAAAACTTTTATTCATGAACAAAATTCAATTCCCGGGAAAGCCAACAGAGCTTTTGCCAGAAAGGCAACAAAAATTGGGATTTCCTTTATTGAAACAAAAAAATATTTTGCCAAGGAAAAAACAATCTTAACTGGTAATCCAGGTGGTGATCGAGCAGCTAATGCCATTCCATGTCAGAAAAAAACATTAGGTTTAAGTGGCAATAAGAAGTTAGTAACAATTGTTTCAGGTAGTTTAGGTAGTGTTACGATTAATGCTAAAATGCAAAACTTCTTACTTGGTGCTTCTGGTGCTGAATATGAGGTAGTGTATATTACTGGTAAAGATTATTATGATGAATTTATTAAAGGTTTAATTGTTCCGTCAAACGTTGTTGTTATTCCATATTTTGATAATCTTCCTGCCTTATTAAAATGTACTGACTTATTAGTAACGAGGGCAGGGGCAACAACCATGAGTGAAGTTTTAGCCCTTAATTTACCAGCGATTTTTATTCCCAGTCCGTATGTAGCAAATAATCATCAATATTATAATGCCCTAGAATTAAAAAAGAAGAATGCGGGCGAATTAATTGAAGAAAAGAATTTAACAAGTGATAAATTAAGAATGAAAATCGAGACTATTTTAGGTGATAAGATCAAGTATAATGAGATGAAGAAAAATTTAGCTGAAATTACAACTTTAAATAGTAGTGAAATAATATATAAAAGTATAAAGGAAATGATTAAATGATAAAAGAACTAAAAAAATTCGGTAAAGTAATCGAAGATGCTGATTTAAGTGATTATAATACCTTGCAACTTAATAGCCGGGTAAAGTATTTATGTTTCCCTGACTCTGTAGCTGATTTAAGGGAACTATTAGCATACATAAAAAAAGTTGATACAAAGTATCTAATTATCGGTAATGGTTCTAATATCGTCTTAAAAGATGATTATTATGATGGTATTTTTATAAAACTATCTGAACTGTGTAATGTTGAGGTTCATGAATGCTTAGATATAGTATATGTTGAAGCGGGGGCCTTGCTTCCTAATATAGTTGCTGAGTGCGTTAACCGAAATAAAAAAGGTTTAGAGTTTGCCGCCGGGATTCCTGGAACACTAGGTGGGGCAATATATGGTAATGCCGGAGCATATAATTCATGTATCATGGATTTCGTGACAAATGTTATAGTTTTAGATGAAGAACTAAAAACCAAGAAAATTCCTAAAGCGGAAATTAAATACGATTATCGTTATACTTCTTTTAAAGAACAAAAAGAGCTTATTATTTTAGCGGCCGAGCTAGCTTTATTACCAGGTACGAAAGAAGATTCAATGGCTTTAATGGC
>CAYSZU010000009.1:14377-19029 GCA_964435635.1 uncultured Muribaculaceae bacterium | reverse complement strand
TTTCGTAATCCAGCAAACGACTTTGCCGGTCGTTTGATTGAAGCTTCTGGACTTAAAGGACATACAATTGGCGGAGCAAAAGTTAGTGAAAAACACGCTAATTTTATTATAAATTTTGACCATGCTAAAAGTAGTGATGTCTATCAACTTATCACTAAAGTTCAAGAAACAGTTTTAGCAAAAGAAAAGGTCAATCTTCAAATTGAACAGGAATTTATTAGTTGGGAATGATTAGATGGCAAATAAAAAAAAGGCCCCAAAGTTAAATTTACGCAAAGTATTTTTAATAATAATCCTTATTACCCTTATTTCGGGGATAGGCTATTATATTTTTAATTTGCCAACTAAAAACATTATTATTAAAGGGACAACCTTAATTAAAGATAATGAAATAATCACTAGGGCTAAACTTGAGGGTTATCCCCGTCTTTATCATTTAAATTTAAGAAAAATAACTAATATAATTAAGCAAAACGACTTAGTTTCAGAAGTTGAAATAAAAAGGAATTTAAAAGGCCAATTAATAATTTTGATTAAAGAAAACAAAGTCTTATTCTTTAATCAAAATACCCAAAAGATAGTTTTATCAAATCAAAAAGAAGTTGATGATAATAATATATATTTAGGAATTCCAACGTTAATTAATTATGTTCCAGATGAGATATATCAAGCGCTAGTTAATGGTTTTGCCAAAGTTACAAGTGATGTTATTAATCAGATTAGTGAAATTGAGTACGCTCCATCGCAAAACGAGGAAGGCAAGTTTCTTGATGATAAAAGATTCTTACTAACAATGAATGATGGTAATGTTGTAATTGTTAATATTATTAATATCTTACGCCTCAATAAATATCTAGATATATATGCAAGTTTAGATAATAAAAAAGGGACAATTCAATTAGACTCATCCAATAGCGAAGTTGTCTCATTTATTCCCTTTCCAAATATAAGTAATAATCAAGAGGAAAAAGATGAAGACTGATTATAATCACCAAATGCTAACTATAATTAAAAAAGAAGCCCAAAAGCGGCCAAAACTATTATTACATAGTTGTTGTGCTCCTTGTTCAAGTGCTGTAATTGAAAGACTAAGTAAGGATTTTGCAATCACTGTATATTATTATAATCCTAATATTGAACCTTTTGCTGAATATCAAAAAAGGCAAACAGAACAAATTAATTACTTAATAAAACTAGGTATACCATACTTAGATGCTAATTATGATAACGCTCAATATCAAGCGCAAATTAAAGGTTTAGAAAATGAACCAGAAGGAAAAAAACGTTGTTTTATTTGTTTTCAATTTCGGTTAACTAAAACGGCTCTTAAAGCTAAAGAATATAACTTTGATTATTTTGGCACAACGCTAACAATTAGCCCTCATAAAAACAGTCAAGTTATTAATGAACTTGGGATAAAAATTGCAACGGAGCAAAAAATAAACTTTTTATGCGCTGATTTTAAAAAAGAAGATGGCTATAAAAGAAGTATTGAATTATCAAAAGAAAATAATTTTTATCGCCAAAATTATTGTGGCTGTGAATATTCAAAAACTCAACGATGAAGTTGAGTTTTAATTTACAAAGTTTTTAAGATATTCTTGATAAGCTTGGTTAGCAATGTCATCAGGTAAGGATTGATAACTGATTTTCTTAATCTTAAATAAATTTTTAATAATTTTTTTAAGGAGGGCTGGGTTTCTAATTAATAAGGGACCAATTAGATAAGTGCCATAGAAGTTCTTATATTTAATTCCTTCTACTGTTTGATGAGGATTCGAGCCAGTTCCTCTAATAACTTCAAACAACGGACTATAAGAACTCATAATTGTTTGCCGGTTTTGAAAACCAATAACTTTTTCTTTTATTAAATCAGTTGTATATACTTGTTCGCCCACGATTCTATCTTCAACTTCTTGACTATCATAAGGAAAAATCCCTAAAGTAACCAATTCTTTTTGATTAAGACTTTTAATCTTCTGACCAAATAAATCAAGCGCATTACCAGTTATAATAAAAAACTTGTCTTTTTCAATCGCTTTTTTAATTTTAGCTTGATAATTTAGTAAGTCATTATTAACTATTCTAATATTATCTTCACTTCCTGAACCAAGATAAAAAATATCATAAGCTAGAAAATCAATTTGATCTTTAAGGGATAGTTTGGTAATTACAACTTCTTGTTGTTGATCAATTAAAGCTTTTTCTAAAGCTCTAAGATTACCATTCTCACCATATAGATTCATTAAATCATAATATAAGTGAGCAATTTTAATTGTTGCCATTTTTTTCCTCCTCCAATAAACCTTTAATGATTGCTGTCATATCAAAACAGACAATTGAGAAAATTGTGCCCTGGCTTTCATTTTTAACTTGATTTATTAAATGCTTGGTATCATCAACTAGGATTATTTTAGTTGGGTCAATCTTAGCATAGGTGAGTCTAGTTGCAACGTCATAGCGAAACCGACCAATACAAAAAATCTTATCGATTTTATCATCATTTAATAACTCGAATTCGACATCATATAACCATGATAAGTCGTTTTCCTTATACCGTCTTGAAACATTTTCAAAACCCATAATAATACTTTTTGGTTGCTGATAATCGGCAATATATTTAATTGATTGATAATAACTTAAGTTATTTTCATTCTTACTCTCAAGCATAATAAAATCACGATTAGCTAATCTTTCAAGCTGACCTCTTTTCGCTTTGTTTTGATGATCATTAAGAGTCTTTATAATCCTTGCTGGAGCTACTTTTAATTCGCTAGTTAAGGCATAAGCGGCTAATGAGGCATATGCCGCATAAAGAACATCACTATTAATTGTGACTAAATTATTATTTATTTTGATTTGTTTAGCTTTTAAATTAATATCAGTTGCTTCATAATCAACTAAACCTCTTTTATAATCATCATTAGGGCAATAATAAGAACCTAAATGACCATAATGATAATAATCATACACTAATTTAGTTTGACAAACTGGACAATAAGCAAAGTCTAGATTATCAAGTCTAGGTTTTTTAAAACTAGCATTAGTTTTGACAATCCCATAAGTACTTATTTGGCCATGATGTAAAAGTTTAATTGTATTAATAAGGGGATCATCAGCATTAATAATAACGTGAGTTTGATCATCTAAAGAACTAGCTATTGCTTCAAATACTGACTTTGGATGACCATTTCGAACTGGTTGATCTCTTGTGATGTTTGTTAAAACTAAATGAGTAGGTTTATTTTTAGAAAAAATAAGTCTTAAATGCCTCTCATCAGCTTCAAGGAGTAAAACGTCCCCCTTAAAATGGCCTTTATAATTACAGTTATTTAAGATTAAGGTAGCTGCTCCTAAAACCCCATTACTGCCACTTTGGTTATAAATAACTTTAAGACCTTCAGCAGTTAGGATTTTAGCAATTAAATCAGTTGTTGAGCCTTTTCCTGAAGAACCAGTAACAGCAATAACGTAAGGAGGATATTTTATTTTAGTTAGAATTTTTTGGTCAAAATACTGATAGATAATTGAACCAGCATAAACACTAGCGTTTTTGCCGAAAATTTTAAGAACTCCTGTTATAATTTTATTAAATATAATTAAAAATGATAAATACATCTTTTTCTTCACCAGTAATATTATAACATTATTATTTAAATCAGCATAGCAAACCCGAATATATTACTAAAGCAATTGTCAAATATAAATTGGTATTATATACTTATAATAAGTAAGGAGCAGATTTTATGGAAAAAACTTTAATTATCTTAACTTTTATTCCTTGGCTATGTTACTATGTTACTTATTGTAATATTGCTATTCAGGAATTAAAAAAGAAAAAGTTTAATTATAAATATTTTAAAGAGAATTATTTTCGGCTTTTTAGGTTGGAAACATTACTATTAATGAGTATTTTTATTTACTTTACAAAGTACGATAATAACATAGTTAACATGATGCTATTTGGGGTTATTAATTTATTTTTATTTATTAATTTATTTTATGATAATCGTTATCAAAATAAAAAGATAATTAAAAAAATCGATTTTTATTTTATTTTGCCCCTCATAATTATTAGTTTAATTCCTTTTACGATTTATTTTATTAATCAAAATCTTACTTTTCTATATTATTGTTTATTTAGTTATGTTTTTTTGGCTTATTTAGTTGTTTGTCTTAGTTATTTAATTGCTAATTTAGTAAAAAAAGTCTTTAAACGCTAGGTTTTCATTAAAATCGCTTGTTATTATGATGATTGTTTGTTAAAATATTGTTTGGCTTTAGAAAGCAAATATACATGTCAATGGATTTATTTGGCGAGTGTCCGAAGAGGATGTCAAATAAAGGAGAAGTTGGCAGAAGAAAAACGAAGGAGGTATTTTTATGGCCGTAGTTTCTTTAAGTTACTTATTAGAAGCAGGAGTTCATTTTGGACATCAAACCAAAAGATGGAACCCAAAAATGAAAGAGTACATTTTTACAACGAGAGATGATATTTACATCATTGACTTGCAAAAGACATTATTAAAAATAGAAGAGGCATATATTGAAATTAACAATATTGCTAAGAATGGTGGTACGTTCTTATTTATAGGAACAAAAAAGCAAGCGCAAGAAGCTGCTAAAGAAACCGCTGAACGTTCAAAATCGTT
>CAYSZU010000009.1:0-14367 GCA_964435635.1 uncultured Muribaculaceae bacterium | reverse complement strand
CAATAAGAAAAAGAGTAAAAAGATTAGAAGAAATTGAAAGAATGGAAGAAGACGGAACTTTTGCCGTTTTACCAAAAAAAGAAGTAATTGGTTTAAAAAAAGAATATGATAAATTAAACCGGGTTTTATGTGGAATTAGGGAAATGTTTAAATTGCCTAATGCTTTAATTGTAGTTGATCCTAGTAAAGATCATAATGCAATTAGAGAAGCCCGTAAATTAAATATTCCTGTTTTTGGGATCGTTGATACTAATTGTGATCCTGATGATGTTGATTTTGTTATTCCTGGTAATGATGATGCTGTGCGATCTGTTAAGGTTGTTCTTGGCGTTTTAGGTAATGCAATATGTGAACCTAATAATTTAGAAATGCTAGACTTTATTTCTGATGATGATAAAAGAGCTTTAGGTATTAAAATTGAAAAGCCAGTTGAAGAAACAGCTAGTGTTGAAACCCCAGTTGCTGATGGAGAAATAGTTGAAGCACTAGCTTCAGTTGAACCAGTAAAAGAAACAACTAAAGAAGTAGTTGAAAAAACTGAAGAAGTAGTTGAACCAACTGAAGAAGCAATTGAATTAGAACCAACTGAGGATTTAAGTACTAAAACTTTAAGTGCTTTAAAATCATTAGCAAAAGAAGCTGGCATCAAGGGATATTCAACAATGAAAAAAGACCAAATAATTACCGCGTTAAGCGAATAATTACATGAAGGATGGATAAAATATGATTAGTGCAAGCTTAGTAAGAGATTTACGAGAAATAACTGGAGCAGGAATGATGGATTGCAAGAAAGCTCTAGAAGAAACAAATGGGGAAATCCAAGCAGCAGTTGATTGGTTAAGAGAAAAAGGTTTTGCGCAAGCAACCAAAAAGGAATCAAGAATAGCGGCCGAAGGACTTGCTAATATATATATTAGCGGTAATAAAGCGGTGATGGTCGAAGTTAATTCGGAAACTGACTTTGTTAGTAAAAACGAAGAATTTAAAGCGATGATTGATGAAATTGGTCAAGCGATATTAACAAGTGAAACAAGTGATCTTGAAGAAATCTTAAAACTAAAATCAAGTGCTGGAACAATTAATGATTTAATTGTTGCTAAAACAGCTCGAATCGGCGAAAAGATATCGCTAAGAAGAGTTTTAGTTGTTAATAAGGCTGATGATGAAAACTTTGGCGCTTATCTTCATATGGGTGGTAAAATTGCTGTTTTAACAGTTGTTAAAGGGGCCAATGAAGAAGTTGCCAAAGATATAGCAATGCAAGTTGCGGCAATGAAACCAAAATATGTTTACCAAAGCGAAGTACCAGAAGATGAAATAAATCGTGAAAGACTAGTTTTAAAAGAACAAGCTATTAACGAAGGTAAACCGGTTGATGTAGCCGAAAAGATGGTCGAAGGACGACTAAATAAATTTTTTAAAGAAATATGCTTATCTTTACAACCATATATTAAAGATGGGGATATCAATGTTGAAAAACATGTAGCTAACAATGGTGGAGAAATTATTAAAATGGAACGTTATGAAGTTGGTGAAGGCATGCAAAAAAGAACAGATAATTTTGCTGAAGAAGTAATGAACCAAATTGGTAGTAATTAAAATTAGACACTTGTTGACAAGTGTCCTTTTTTATTGCCAAAAAGGACATTAAATTATGATATAATTACTAGTAGGAAGTGAAGATATGAAACCAACAATTAAAAAAATACTATATTTTATTGCTTTTGCAATAATGATTGGCGCTTTTATTTACTTAGGAGCAAAAGACTTTTCGCTTAATGATAAAGAAACAGAAGCAAAGAATTTCGCCACGGAATATAAAGATGTTCCAGCAGCTAATGTTTTTGACTATTTAACAACGAGCGAGATGCATGATTTCTTTAAGAATGGGACCGGAATAATATTTTTAGGTAATCCTAATTCACCATGGTCTCAAGCTTATGCTAAATATTTATACGAAATCACTTTAGAATATGACCTAAATAAAATCGCCTATTATGATTTAGGCAAAGATAAAAAACAACAAAATACTAATTATCAAAACTTACTAAAAATAGTAAAAGATCAAGTTTATACAACTGATGAAGCAGCAATTGAAATATTTACCCCATGTTTATTTGTTATTAAAGATGGACAAATTATCGGTTATAATGATACAACTGCTCTTATTAATGCAAAACTTAAGCCAGAAGATTTCTGGCAACTAAATGAGGTTATAAAATTCAAAGAAGAAATAGGTTCTTATCTTTTAATGATCGGGGAATAAAGAATGGATAAAATTGATCACAGCGTGATGAGCATGATTGGGTTCCTTCTGCTAGTTCTTTTTATTGGCATTTTTGGTTTTATTTTAGTTACCAATAATCGTCAAGTTACCCCAGAAAAAAAAGTTGAAGTTAATTTACAAGAAAAGAGCAATCAGTATTTAAAAATTGATCCAGACCAAGATTATGTATACTTTACTAACTATCGGCTTATTAGTACTGACCTAGAAATATATTATGCTGATCTTAATTTTAATTTTAATAGTGTTTCGGCAGCAAATCTAGCAAAGACATTGAATCAGCAAACTAAAGAATTAGAACAAAAAGTCGAATATATTTCGGAGCATAAGTATCCCGAAGAACAAATTCTAACTAATGTTGATAATATTTATGCTGCAACAATAAGAGAATATAAAACGATTAATTATGAAAAATATTTGACTATTATAGTTAATGATATTTTATATAGTTGTACCGGCCTTCTTAATAGCGATGTTTTTAGGGCCTATGTGTTTAATCTTGAAACTGGTGAGCAAATGTTAACGGCCGATTTTTTAGCGGCTTATCAAATCAGTCAAACAACTTTATTTAGGCGAATTAATGAACAAATCACTAGCCTTTATAATGAAAATACCGCTTTAATTAAGTATGAAGAAACCATTAATAATGTAAAAACAGCAGATGGTCTTAATTTATATATTAATGAAGATGGTCATTTAATCGCAAAAATAGTTGTATTTACCAATGAAATTAATTATAATGAAGACATAATAATAGAATGATTAGGAGCGAATTTATGAGCTACGATGAAGTAGAAATTAAAATGATGAAGGCTTTAGCTGCCATGGATAGTAAGTTAGTTAATATTAGGGCAGGAAGAGCAAATCCCGCCATGTTACACGGAATAAGTGTTATTTACTATGGCACACCAACCCCGCTTAATAGCGTGGCTAATATAACGGTTCCAGAGGCTAAACAATTAATTGTTAAACCTTTTGACCGGAACGCCTTAAAAGATATTGCTAGGGCGATTAGTGAGGCTAATATTGGCTTAAATCCCGTAAATAATGGCGAGGTAATTATTTTAACCGTCCCAGACTTAACTGAAGAAAAACGCCGGGATTATGTTAAACAAGCTAAATTAATTGCTGAAGAAGCTAAAATAGCCCTTCGTAATATTCGTCAGGATGCTAATAATGCTATTAAAAGAAGTGATCTTCCTGAGGATGAAGCAAAAGCACAGGAAAATGATATTCAAGAATTAATTACGCAGTACAATAAAGCAATTGATGATAAAAATAAAGCTAAAGAAATTGAATTAATGAGTGTCTAACTCATTTTTTTAATGAAAAAACTACCTTATTAAGGTAGTAGTTTTTAAATGGCGTCCTCGGCGGGATTCGAACCTGCGACCGTACGCTTAGAAGGCGTATGCTCTATCCAGCTGAGCTACGAGGACATCAGCAACAAAATGATTATATATCATTTTAATCATTTTTACAACCTTAAAAAGAAGAGAATTTTTTAAAATATAGACAATTAATAAAAAATATTATATTATTAAAACAAGGTGATTAGAATGAAAAAGCGAAATATATTATTTTTAGGGATTATTTTACTATTACTTGTTATCCCTTTTTCTTCAGTTTTAGCAGCCGGAAGAGCAGAACTTCAGCTATGTGAGCAAGAAGGCGTAATAACTGTTTTTAAGTTTGGTGGCTATGCCTTATTTATTATTAAAATATTAGTTCCGATTTTAATCATTATTATGGGAACAATTGATTTGGCAAAAGCAATGATTGCCGGGAAAAGCGAAGAGATTAGTAAACAAGCTCAGGTTCTTGTTAAAAGAGCAATTGCGGGCGTTATCATTTTCTTTATTCCAACCATTATTTCCTTTGCTTTTGGGACAATTGAAAGTTATGCCAACATCAAAACTGAGTTTAGTAAATGTACAGATTGTTTATTAAACACTAGTAAGTGTAAGTAAGTAGAGCGAATGATGATAGAAAGTTTTGTGGCTATATTTTTACTTTTTATATTTTATAGTATGCTTGGTTATTTACTTGAGATTACAATTTTTAGTATCGAAGAAAAGAAGTTTGTTAATCGTGGATTTCTCTTTGGACCATATTGTCCAGTTTACGGTTTTGGTAGTTTATTTATTACTTATTTCTTAACTGGTTATCGCTATGATCCATTAATTGTTTTTGTTTTTGGTGTTATCGTAACCTCAATTGTCGAATATATTACAAGTTATCTTCTCGAAAAAATATTTCATAATCGTTGGTGGGATTATTCAAATCATAAATTTCATATTAATGGCCGCGTCTGGTTAGTTAATTCTCTTAGGTTTGGTCTAGGAGCATGTTTTGTAATTTATTTTTTCAATCCTTTTTTAAAGAATATTTTTACTTATATTAATTTCCAATTTGCCCTTATTTTAAGTGTTATTATTTTAGTCTTATTTATTGTTGATATAATAGCTTCTTTCATAATCGCATTTAAGTTAAGAAATTATTTAATTGTTGTTGAGGAATTAAAAAAATATAAATTAAAAATGATCCCAGAATTTTTTGAAAGAACATTTAGAAAGCGTTTATTAAGATCAACAAATTCAGTAAATCATTTTCTTAAAGCGTTTCCTAACTTAAGCAAACTAAATGAATCAGAAATAGCAATTATTAAAAAATGGCACAATAAAACAAAACCTAAAAAAAAGCGTCAAACAAAATAAAATTGTTTGGCGTTTTAAAATGAATTAAGCGCTTTAGGCTTTATATATATGATGAAGGGAGTAAAATGAAAAAGGAATATATTGTAAAGCAAAAAGATAGAAAAGATTGTGGCGTTTGTGCCTTATTATCAGTAATAAAATATTATCACGGTTATGTTCCCCTTGAAAAACTAAGGCTCGAGACTTTTACTAACAAAGAGGGAACAACGGCTTATCACTTAATTAAAGCGGCGCAAAAATATGGTTTTGATGCTACTGGTATTAAAGCAACGGATATTTACAATCCGCAGCTAATATGGCCAGCGATTGCTCATTTCCGTTTAGCTAATGGTTTAGAACATTTTGTTGTTATCTATAAGATTAATAATAAAAAAATTATAATTATGGATCCAGCCGTTGGTTATCAGACCTTAAACTGTGAAGCTTTTAATCAGTTATGGACAAAAACGCTTATTATGTTAGTTCCGGCAACTAAAATAATTAAAATGGCTAGAAGTCAAAAATTATATGAGTTATTTTTTGATATGATTAGGATAGAAAAAAAGCTAATCTTAAAAATAACGGGACTAACCATTTTTTTAACTATTTTATCAATTATTGCTAGTTATTATTACAAAGTTGGTTTAAATAGTTTAGCTACTAATTCGATAACTAAAATAAGTTATGTAATACTAGCTTTTGTCCTTTTAAATATAATTAAAGTATTAAGTAATTACAGTCGGGAAAAATCCCAACTAATTTTAAAGTTACACATGGCTTATAACATCACAGTCCCATTTTTACAACATCTCCTTTTACTTCCTTTAAACAGTATTAAAACCCGGACAACTGGTGAAATTACAACCAGATATGATGAAACGCAAAATATCAAAGATTTAATGGCTGAGATCTTTACGACTATCTTCTTAGATATTTTATTAAGTTTTGTTTTCTTCGTAATACTGTTTTTAATAAATAATCAATTATTTTTTATTCTTTGTTTAATCTTGATTATTTATTGTTTAATTGGCTTTCTTGTCAGTCCTAATATTTACCATCAAGTTCTTGTTGTACTTGAAGCCGAAACTAACTTTAATGCTAATTTGATAGAAAAAATTGAAGGTCTTGAGACAATTAAAAACACTAATACTATTAGCCAAGAAACCGAGTCTTTAAGACAACAAAAGTTTAAGTTGTTAAATAAACAATTACGGTTTCAAAAGTTGGTTATCTTCTACCAGTTTTGGCAAAATTTCATTACTGAAGTTGGATTATGTTTGATTACTAGTTATGGCTTTATTCTAATTTTTAAGCAACAACTAACAATGGTAGATTTATTAACCTTTAATACGCTTATGTATTATCTATTTGAACCATTACGTAATCTAATTAATCTTTTACCAAAATATTATTATCTAAGAGCATCTTTTCAAAAGATAAGTGATTTTTTCGCTATTCCAGAAGAAAAAATCACTACTAAAACAAATGATTTCCGACCTGGCGACATAATTTTTCATAACATTAATTTTAGTTATAATAATTACCTTCCAGTTCTTGATAATTTTAATTTAACAATTAAAAACAAGGAGCATATTATGCTTCAAGGACCTAGTGGTGGCGGTAAAAGTACAATCTGTAAGTTGCTTGCTAGTTATGGTTATAAATATCACGGTAATATTAATATCGGGGGAATAAATATTTGTGATTATGACCTAATGACGCTAAGAACTAATATTAATTACTTATCCCAAGATGAAAAAATCTTTACGGATACCATAAAAAATAATATTTTGTTTCACCAAGAACAAAGTATTGCTAATTTAAATAAGGTAATTAATACTTGCTGTTTACAAGAAGTGCTTGACCAAAAGCCCTTGCGTTTAGAAACCATTATTCAAGCTGATGGCTCAAATATATCAGGCGGAGAAAGGCAACGAATTATTCTAGCGAGAGCGCTCTTAAGAAATTGTCCGATTTTAATTTTTGATGAAGCTTTAAGTGAAGTTTCAATGCAAATCGAACAAAAGATTATAAAAAATATTAGAAATAACTATCAAGACAAGACAATTATTTATGTTTCACACAAAAATCATCAAAAACTGTTTGATCGTGTTGTCACAATTAATTAAACGAAGATTAGAAAGGAGGAAAGCAATGGAAATATTAAGTTATAATGAGTTATTTGCCATTAAAGGAGGGGCAATTAAAACCTCAATTTTATTAGGCATCTTTGGCGTTGGCGTTTTTATCGTTGGGGTTATTGATGGTTATTTAAGACCGTTAGCATGTCGAAAATAAATGGAAATAATTGCTAGTGCTGCCTTATATGAAATTAAAGGTGGTTCATTTAGATTTTCAGCTGCCTTTATCAATGCCGCATCAAGAGCAATTGGTATTTTATTAGATATTGGGCGGAGTGTAGGAACCTCAATTCGGATGGTCGTAAGTGGCCGTCGTTGTTAAAATAACAAGATGATTTATTATCTTTGGCGGCGCGTTTTAAAAATAACTATCTTAATTGGTCTATTTATTGGTTATAGTTATCTACTAAATATATTATTTAATTTAGGCCAACTTATTAGTTGTTTTGGTTCTTAATTAAAGTCTTCATATGAAGACTTTTTATTGTTAAAAAAAAACTAATCAGTTATAATGAATAATAGGAGATGACGTCGATGAAGAATAATAAGGGATTTATCTCAATGTCACTGATATATACTTTTTTTCTTCTATTTATTTCAATCTTAGTATATATTTTAGGCTATTATACTCATAGTATTGGCTTGTTATCAACGCTTCGAGCCGATATGAAAAGTCAACTTCAAGCTGATTCTAATTATCGCTGGGATCAGACTTGTTATAATCTTTCTACTCGTTTAAATTGTAAACTATTATTTAAAGAAGCAGGAACAACCGTTATTAGAAATAAAACCCCACTAATTTATGCTGATTTTGAATATCCATTATTAACTGAAGATGCTGGTTTATATTATACCGAAGATGAATTAGGGCCATCATATTTTTATCGTGGAGCTGTTAAAAATAATTTTGTCCAGTTTGCCCAAGATAATTTAGGAAACCCTTTATATTGGCGAATAATTAGGATAAATGGCGATGGTAGCATTCGTCTTGTTTATATGGGTAAGTCAGTTAACGCAGCAGAGTTAGTTTCAGATATTAATACTTTTTACACTTCAATTAAAGCAGAAGATCAAATAAATATTGTTTCAAATAATTTTTGCTATCAATATCAAAATGCTTCAACTAGTTTAAATCAAACAAACATCCTTGCTTGCCAAGATTCCTTATCATCATTGGTTGGTAGTGTAGGGTATAATGAGGCGATTGCGGCTGGAGCTGCTTATAATCATTCAACTGGAGCAATTCCGAGTCTTGACCCTTATGATAATGACGGTTATTTCTTACATGCTAATGAAGCTTATAATACGGCTCAAGCAAATGTTATTGTTGCTGCTGATGGCGGCCTTCAAAATGACGTAGCCAGTAAATATCGCCCGGTTATAAATCTTGCTACTAATGTAAAAGTAGGGGCCGGAAATGGTAGTAAAGAAAATCCTTATATAATTGCGCCATCCAGCTTAACAAAGCTTTTATCACAAGGAAATATTGGTGTTAATATGGCTTATGAATATTATGAAACCGGGACCTTATTTATTAAGGGCTTTGGAATCATGAATGATTATTATATCAGTGATAACATTCCAAGCATGATTTTATTTGACTTAAAAGAAGAATTAGATCTTTCTATTTCGGAATTAACTAAACTCCAAGATAATCCTGATTTAGGAACACTTTTTATTCTCTTCACTAATCGAAATTGGCGTTATATCGGGAAATCTTTAAATAATTTAAATATTAGTAATTACGAAACTGCGCTTAGTGCATTACAAGAAAAATATAGTGGCGATAATTACCAATGGTTTTTTGATTTGATTAGCAAAATATATCCTAAATTTTATGGCATTACCTCAATTGTAATTGATAATGGTGTCGAAACAATTGGGGCAAACGCTTTTGAAATGACAGGCAATATTGAAATTAGATTACCAAGTTCAGTAAAAGGAATTACTGGTGATGCTTTTGAAATGTCATCAGCTAATATTATTTTAAATGATGGTTTAATAAGCATTGGTAAACGAGCCTTTCGTAATTGGACTGGAACAACGATGATAATCCCTAATACAGTTGAAACAATTGATGATGAAGCTTTTCAATCATCAAATCTTGTTCATATTACATTACCAACAAATCCTTCATTTGATCGGATTCATCATAATATTTTTACTGAATGTAAAAAACTAACAACGATTATGATTCCTGAAAATATTAATATTATTCCTAGTTTAGCCTTTGATACTGCCAAAAGGGGAATAACATTTAATCTAGTCGGCCCAGAAAGATTAATTAGTAATGGCGCTGGTGGTCAGTTTAATTTTACAATTAATGATTATTATGCTAATTGGAATTATCTTCAATAAGACGATATAACGTCTTTTTTCTTGTCAAAAAAAATTGATAGTGTTATAATTTATTATAGCCAATGAAGGGAGGGAAAAAACATGACTAAAGTAATGGTAAGTAACGGAAACGTTGATGGTGCTTTAAAAAAATTCAAAGTAAAAGTTGCTCGCAGTGGCGTCCCTTCAGAAATAAAGAAAAGAAAGCATTATGAAAAACCAGGCGTTAAAAAAAGAGCAGAGAAAAAAGAACAGATTAGAAACGCCCGAAGTAATAAAAGAGATTAGGTGCAAAGATGGGCTTGATTGAGAATATTAATAAAGAAATAACTAACGCAATGAAGAATCGCAATACTTTTAACTTATCAGTTTTAAGAATGTTAAAAAGCGCTTTACAATTAGAAAAAATAAGTAAGAAAAAAGATCTTACGGAAGAAGAAATTGTAAGTGTTATAAAAAAACAAGTTAAGACAAGAAAAGAGAGTATGGCTGAATATGCTAAATATGGCAAACAAGAACAAGTAGCATCTTTACAAGATGAAATAACTATTTTAGCTAAATATTTACCGGCCGAAATATCTGGTGAAGAAATCGAAAAGATTATCACGGCTGTTTTTGCTGAGTTAAAACCAAAAGGTAGTAAAGATATTGGTCTTGTAATGAAAAGTATAAGTCAAAAACTTGGTGGCCAAGCTGATATGAAGTTAGTTAATGAATTAGTTCGTGAAAAATTAGCGGATTAGAGACAATTGTCTCTTTTTGTTTGACACATTTATTAGGATAAAAAAGAAAAGTTTTGAAAAACCGGCTAATTGATAGTAAAATGAAAGATATAAAAGAAAGAAATATTAAAGGAGAAATAAGATGATTAAAAATGCATTAGTAGCAGCTTTAGCAAGCGTCTGGCCAATGGTAACAATTTTTTGTGTAATTATTATTACAATTAGAATTGCTTATTTAAAAATAAATAAGCGCGACTTAATTTTCCATCAAGAAATAATGAGTTTATTTTTTATCCTTTATATATTATTGCTATTTGAATTATTAACCGGCACCGAAAACAGTATGTATGGTCAAAACTTAGTCCCATTTACTGAAATATTTCGTTATGATTTTAAAAGTGAATTGTTTTATTATAATGTAATTGGTAATATTCTTGTCTTTTTACCATTTGGTTATTTTGTTTCCAACTATATAAGTGCTAAAAAAATAGCTACTATTTTCCTCATTACAACCATTGCTAGTTTAACAATCGAACTTGTTCAGTCAAAAATTGGTCGGGCATTTGATATTGATGATGTAATTTTAAATGTAACAGGAGCAATTATTGGTTTCCTTATTCATAAATTACTAACAACAATTAAAAAGAAACTACCAGGGTTTCTCCAAAAAGATTATCTATATGATATTTTAGCTCTTGCCTTTGTTTTATTTGTCATTTATTATTTTTATAAATTTATTGGTCTTGGTTGGTTAACATGAACGAATATCAAATAACTGATAACAATTTATATAACGATTATGATTACTTAAATGAGGTAATTAATTATAGTTTAAAACAACAAAAAATTACCAAAGCATCATTTTCAATTATCTTTGTCAACGATCAAGCAATAAAAGATTTAAATAAACAATATCGGCAGCTAGATGAAATAACTGATGTACTATCATTTGCATTTGAAGATAACAAAAAAATGTTGTATAATGAATGGAGATTACTTGGCGATATTTATATTTGCATTCCGCAAATGAAAAGACAAGCAATTACATATCAAAATAGTGAAAAAAGAGAATTAGCCTTTTTAGTTGTTCATGGCCTCTTGCATTTATTAGGCTATGATCACCAAAATGAAGAACAAGAAAAAGAAATGATAAATTTACAGGAGATGATTTTAAATGGCAGCAATATCAAGAGAGGAAATTAAGTCTAGAGGACTAGGGCGATTTGAGCGTAGTTTTAAATATTCAATAGAAGGTTTAACATATGCCTTTCGCTTTGAACAAAGCTTAACGATTCATGTCATTGCTACAATTGCCGTAATTATTTTAAATATTATTTTAAAAGTTACCTATTTTGAATGGGCAATTTTACTTTTAACAATCGGCGCGGTTTTAGCAATGGAATTAATCAATACTGCAATTGAAGCTGTTGTTGATTTAGTTACTTTAGAAATTCACCCTTTAGCAAAAATCGCAAAGGACTGTGGTAGTGCGGCAACATTTGTAATGGCTATTGTCTCAGTAATAATTGCTTTATTAATCTATGGTCCTTATTTAATAAACTTAATAAAATTAATCTAATAAAAGGAGGCAAAAAGATGATTAGCGGATTTGTTAGTCTAATTGGTCGGACAAATGTTGGTAAAAGCACTTTAATTAATCAATTAGTCAATCATAAAATTGCGATTACATCTAATAAACCTCAAACGACCAGAAATGTTATTCAAGGAGTTTATAATGATAATGATTGTCAAATCGTTTTTGTTGATACCCCAGGAATTCATAAACCCCAAAATAAATTAGGGAAAATGCTTAATAAACAAGCCGGTTCTTTAATTCATGATGTTGATGTAGTTTTGTTTTTAATTGATGCTAGTGAAAATCTAGGCCCAGGCGATCGTTTTGTCATGGAAAGATTAAAAAACAGTGAAATTCCAGTTATTTTAGTTTTAAATAAGATTGATAAGATTAGTAATGATCAATTACTATTAAAAATTAGCGAATATAAAGACTTAATAGAATTTGCTGATATTGTTCCTGTTTCAGCTTTAAAAAATGATAATATCAGTCATTTAATTGGGGTAATTAAGAAATATTTAACGGATAAAGTTCGTTATTTTGATGAAGGGGTTTTCACTAGTAATAGTAATTACTTCATGATTAGTGAGTTTGTCCGGGAAAAGCTATTTAATCATATGAATGAAGAGATACCCCATAGTATTGCTTGTGTTACCTCAAGCTTTAAAGAGAGTAAAGGGTTAATAGAAATTGTCGTTGATATTATTGTTGATCGTGATTCATTAAAAAAAATCGTGATTGGTAAAAATGGCCAAGTATTAAAAAATGTTGGAATTGAAGCACGGCAAGATATTGAGCAGTTACTCGGTAAGAAAGTATACTTAGAATTATATGTGCGAACAATTAAAGACTGGCGTGATAAAGAAAAATATCTAAAAGAACTTGGTTTTATTGAATGTAAATAAGAAGGCTCATTTTTAAGTGAGTCTTTTGTCAATAAATGAACTAAGGAACTAAGTGATAATATATAGTTAAGAGGTGAAATAATGATTGAAAAAGTCGAAGGTTTTATTATTAGTGAGATTGCTTATGGCGAAACATCAAAAATTATAAATATTATTACGAAAGAGCATGGCCTAATTGGGGTAATGTGTAAAGGCTCAAAGAGTTTAAAAAGCAAACTAAGAGCTTTAACTGATCGTTTTACCTATGGCTATTTCCATCTATATTATAAACCAGATAAACTATCAATTTTAATTACCGTTGATGTTATTGATCAACTAAAAGTTATTCGGCAAGATATTACTTTAATTAGTTATTTACATTACCTTACTGAGTTAACCCATCAAGTTTATAAACAAAATAATCATTTAGATATTTATCAATTATTTATTACTGCTATCTTAAAAATAAATAATCATTTAAATCCCTTAATAATAACTAATATTGTTGAATTAAAGTATTTAGCTTATTTAGGGGTTGAATTAAATCTAAATTCTTGTGCTTTATGTGGTAACAAAGATAAAATTATCACCTTAAGTGCTGATCATGGGGGTTATATTTGTCAAGATTGTTTAACTAATGAACCAATTGTTGATCTTAAAACAATCAAGATGCTAAGAATGTATAATTTAGTCGAAATAAACTCAATAACAAAAATTGATATTAGTCCGCAGGTTCAAAATGAAATTAATGATTTTATTACTAAATATTATGAACGCTATACCGGATTATATTTAAAAAGCAAAAATTTTTTAAAGCAAATATTAGATTTAGAAAAATAATAATATTGCATAATGAGATAGAATACTATATAATTTTAGTATCAAAGTGATGACGGGTTTGGAAAACCAAGAGCTATATATTTTAAAGGTGATTCTCTTAGAATAAGCAGGGTGGAACCGCGTTTGCCAAACGTCCCTACGTTTTTTAGGAGTTTTTTATTGAGGAAGAGGTTATTAAATGACAAAAGTGAAGATGGAAGAAATCGTTAATTATTGTAAACAGTATGGTTTTATTTTTCAAGGTAGTCAAATCTATGGTGGTTTATCTAACACATGGGATTACGGCCCTTTAGGAATTGAATTAAAAGAAAATGTCCGTCGTGCTTGGTGGCAAAAATTCATTCAAGAGAACCCCTATAATTATGGCATCCAATCAGCAATCTTAATGAATCCAAAAGTATGGGAAACAACTGGTCATGTTACTAGTTTTTGTGACCCTTTAATGGATTGTAAAAAGTGTAAGACACGCTATCGAGCAGATAAGTTAATCCTTGAAGATCAAATGGTTAAAGGCTCAACTATTAATTGTGACGGTTGGTCAAATCAGAAATTAGAGGATTTTATTAAAGATCAGGGTATTTGTTGTCCAAATTGTCAGAGTCTAGAATTCACTCCAATTAGGCAATTTAACACAATGTTTAAGACTTTTCAAGGAGTAACAGAAGATGCGAAAGATGTTGTCTATTTAAGGCCGGAAACAGCTCAAGGAATGTTTGTTAACTTTAAAAACGTCGAACGTAGTATGCGTTTAAAATTACCATTTGGAATTGGCCAAACTGGTAAAAGCTTTCGTAATGAAATAACGCCGGGGAATTTCATTTTTCGAACTAGAGAATTTGAACAAATGGAATTAGAATTCTTTTGTAAACCAGGAACTGATTTAGAAT
>CAYSZU010000008.1:26452-31767 GCA_964435635.1 uncultured Muribaculaceae bacterium | reverse complement strand
AGTCAACTACAGCTGTTGTATGAAGATTTTTACTAACCCATTCACCCTTACCTTTATCAACTCCGGCAGCATCGGTATAATAATTTTCGGCGGCAATTCCCTGTTTACCAGCCGCAATCTCTTCTTTAATTTTATCGGTAGTTGTTTTTTGGTATTCAGCTAAAACTGCTTTTGTCTTCCACGAAAAATCGTTTCCGGCTTGATCTAATCCGCTGGCAATAAGTGCCTCTAACTCGTTTAGCCTCATATTACGCCAGTCCCCTAAATTATTATATAATCTAACTTCATCATCAGCTCTACTAGAAGTATCAGTTGCACCAAAAGCTTTTGCAAGTGCTTTAACCTCACTATCGCTAGATAGTTGTAAGTATATTTTGCCTTTATTAAGATCAAGGATAGTTTGGGCAGCTTCACTAGCGGCTTTGCTAGCGCTGGCCAATTGACCCGTTTTTGTCAAGGTTTTTAAGGGCAGCGCTGTCGCCAAGATTTGACTTTGTTCCAGCCCAATGTCCTATTTTGTCCCTCATATCATTCATATGCCCTGCAAATGCCCCAAGCGGACCCCCACCGTGCTCTTGTTGATATGTATAGCGTTCGTCTCGTTTCTCAATCGCGGCTTTGCCACCTTTGTCAGCTGCGCCTTTCATGTCGGCCCAACTTTTAGCATCCTTACCAAATTTTGCTCCTCTAGCTCCACCAGAGAAAAGCCCGGCTGCTGTACTAGCAACTCTAGTTCCACCACCAGAGTTTTTATGGGCGTTCCAGTTATTTGCCCCGGCTTTAGCAGCACCACCAATTGCAGCACCAGCTCTCATGGCTGGAGCCTTTAAAATATTAGCTTCAGTAATCTTGTCTTTAATACCTAATTTAAGACTACCATCACTAAGACCAAACATATCAGAAATAAGCTTTGCTGCTTGTTTAGCAAACATCAATAAGCCTAAAATCATAAATAAACGAGCAAATAATCTAACTGAGGTTGATGGAGCTTGCAAAGTACTATCCCAAACAGCGCCCCTTGGGCCAATTACATCAGGTAATAAAGAGATCATAAAAATAACGATGTATATAACAAATACCCGAATAAAGACCCCAAGAAAAGTATTAGTTACCTCTTTAACCCATTTGCCAAAGATTTCTTTTCCTTTAGGTAGTAAATTAGCAAAGATTGGAATTGGCGCAATTAATTGATAGTAACCAAGCTTTATTGCTCTAAGTCCTAAATCGATACAAAATGAAGCTAAAATATAGCACATTAATATCCCTGTTACAGTTGATAAGAACCATGAGTAATGAATAACCCCCTCATTAATCTTATCAATAAATACCATATATATTGCGAACTCTCCCGTTGCCCCCGCAAATTGTTGGGCTTGGGCAAGGGTTATTGGCACTTCGGTTGTTGATGATAAGAAACTACCAATACAAAGGCCTGTCGCTATTATGCCGCCAATCCAATTACCAGTTAAAAAAGAAGTAAGTCCAACCGTACAAGCCACTGCTGTTCCGGCCATTTGAACAAAACCCATATCTTTTAAAACCTTGGCCTCAACTTCAGTATCAGAATCATCATAACCTTCGTTACGATATAAAAATGTTTCAAAAGCTAATTGAGCCATGCTTGTGCCGCCATACTCAATGTAATTTTCTTCAATATCAGAAGAAGAGATCGTTACTTTGTTACCATCAGCGTCATTATAAGACTGCGCGGCTGGGCGGCCAATTACAACCCGCCCAATAATATTCTGAGTTAAAATTATTTCTTGGGCCTTATATGCATAAGTAAATAAGGTTGGAACAATTGCAATCAAAACAATTGTTTTAATTATATTTGGAACAAGGCCTTTAACTGATACCCCTTTTGCATCACTAATATCATCAGGGTTAACTACTGCTCTTAATAAAGCATAAGCTAAAACAAAAAGCATTCCCACCCCTAGAATTATCTGTACTCGTTCCGCTATTTCGGTATATATTTCTATCTTAAATATTCTTGCTTGAGCTAAAACAAGAAAAACCTTGTAAAGGAATGATACTAAGCTATAAATTATACCATCTAAAATAAGCATTATGCCATAAAATGCTTTCATAATATATTCGCTTAAAGTGTCCATGAATCCTAATATTAGCATATTGACTTAACCACCTTTTATTTAATGTTACATGTTCCTGTCCAATTAAGTAAATTAAAAAGGAAATTTATTAGTGTTGGTAAAAAATATAAGACCCCGGCAAAGATTAACCTTTTTGCTGTCTTAGATGTTACTTTTGCCACATCTTCTTTATTTTGATTAGCAACGGATTTAACATAATCAATTGTACTAAAAACCAAAACACAAATTGGGGCAGCATATTTAAAAATATTAAATATTTCTTGTAATAAGAACATAAATGAATTTGGATCATTTATACTACCTAAGAAATACTCATCACAGGCTTTCGCTATTAATAAATAATTATCATTTATTGGTAATGCCCTAACTTGCCAAAAGGGAACAGTTAAAATCATCAAAATAAACAACCAAAATAGTTTTTTCATTCTTATAAACACCTCGTATTTAATAAAATTATATCATAAAAAAAGCAATATTCAAATGAATATTACTAATCTTTAAAATAAATTATGCTTTCTTAAAAGCTATTCGACTTGAGCTGGGCATTTACTTGGTGAAACGATACAAGTCTTACAAGTTTTATAGTCTTTGCTAACATCAGCAGTGAACCCTTCAACGATTGTGAAAATAAAGCCGACAATAGTTGGTACAAAGAATATTACGATTCCGGCAATAGCTCTCATCGCTAATTTTTTAGTTGATGTTTTAATTTCATCATCTTTAGCAGCAACAACTGCTTTTCCTAAATCCATCATCCCAAAAATAATTAATAAAATTGGAATAACGATCTTGAAAACAAATAAAACCCTTCCTACTAGTTTCCATACTGATGAAGTACGGGCACAAAATTGAATAGTGCTATCAGCAATTAAAAATAAAGTATCAAACATATCTATATCTCCTTCTATTACATTAATTGTATATACTTTTTTTTACAATGTCAAGTAATTACTAATCTTCCTTAACAATATTAAACAACTTACTTGTTCTTGCTTCGTCTTTTCCGATTCTTTGACGGTCAAAACCTAAGCGATTTAAGAACTCATTTAATTCATAGTGTTTACTTTTCTTGTCATCAAGTGGACACACATTAAAGAATACTGTACAACCCGATTCCTCTTCAAAATCTCTAACGTCTTTATCTTCAAGCAAACTTTGATTAAGAACAACCTTTTTATCCCTCATCTTTTCTAAAACGTTTCGATCTTTTCTAATCATCTTATTAAGCTTTATCGTTGTTGGTTCAACTAAATATAGTAGTTCAGCAATATTCTTCTCTTCGTTACTATTATTTATATCAACAAAAATAACATCATAATTATTATTTGGGTTTTTAACGATTGTCGCTAATTCATCACTACTAACACTACGTAACTCTGGATCATTAAAGAAAAGAAAATCGTTTTTATCTACTTCAACAGCTAGAACACGATAATTAGCTTCCATCTGCTTTTTTAACATGTAAATTAAACTTGTCGCCCCAGCGTGCTCAGTTAGGTTTTTAAAAGCAATGACTCTTGTTCCAAACCCACTAACTGGTGCATTCCCATTAATATAGTTTGTCGTTTTTTTAGCACCTTTACTGCCAGCATCAACTGAATCAGACGGTACTGGAGAACCTAAAATATGAAATTGAGCAACATCTTTATAAGTATTTGGCTTATCAATTAAATAACTAATTGCATCAATATTTCTCGTGAAATTATATATTCCCATTGAAACTAATTGTGATAAATAAGCCGACGAATTAACCTCACTAGAATCATCTAGTAAAAGGATTATTTTAGTCATATCCATCCCAAATGATAATTTTTGGATATTACTAATATCCCGATAGTCTTTTACTGCCGTTATATCTAAAATCATTTTATTAAAGAAAAAATTATCAAATTGAGCAATTAAATCCTCAACCACAAATTCTCCATTAATACTTTTAATTAAATCAATGCTTAAATTTGATAGCATCGCAGCGTATTTATTTGAGACAATAACATTCATTTAGCTTCATCCTTTCTTAAACTAATCTAAAGCGTCTTTAATATCAGTTGTTTCTCCTGATACTTCAAAAGTAAAAATATCATCAATATATGGTAAGCCAAACTTATAAAATAAAGTTATTCGATAATAAGTTAAGTCTTTACTCCGATCATTATAATTACTTGTTTTTCTTACGCAGTATAAGTACTTATTTGCATCATTAGCATCTTCAAAACCGCTGGTTGTCGCACCAATCCAACCACTTGGACATTTTCCCTGCGCCGTATATCCTGAAACATCAAGATAATTGCCAATTATTTCACCGGCATTATCAGTTAATCCCCGGCTCCGTTCAATAATATTAATAACTTCATTCTTCATTTTAAAGGTTTTAGAATATTTAATTGATAAGGCTAAATAAGCAGCAAAAATCAACACAAAAATAATTACAAATTGAAAAATTCTGGTTGTTCCAATTGCATTTCTCACATCTTCACCCCTAACTAAAACTCAGGCAAGAAAATTACTTTAGAATCTCCCGCCACATCAAAATGAAAAATTGAAGATAGAATTGGGACATCTAAGCGGAAAAACACTGTTACCCGAAAATAATATATTTCTGGAAATTCACCCGTTGCATCATGAGCCATGATATTTTCCACACAATACATCGCATCTTCAGTTGTTCCACTAGAAGCGGTGCTATAACCTTTCACCGTCACAGCATCATCACATTCTCCTGTTGTTCGATATCCAACGTTAATTAAGTACTCTTGAATCTCTTCCTGGGCTTTATTATTCATCCCTTTATTTCTTTCAATAATATTAATAATTTCATTTTTAACTCGAAAAGCCCGAGAATAATTAATTGATAAAGCTAAATAACTTGAGAATAACAATACCAACGCAATTGCGATTATATATATCCAAGTTGCTCCAATTGACTCTCTCATTATATCACCCTACTTATCCTTTATATGGACATTTTAATGCCGTATCACTTAGAGTATAAGTATTTGAATTCTTATCCCAAGTATAATACGCACATGTCACCCAACCATCACCATCATCATCTTTTGGACAGATGGCATCGCCACACTTCATGTTTATTGTCATATTAGTTCGGATCATTGGCCATATCATTGTAAAGAAAAAAGCCGATAGAATCGCTATCGAAATTACGGCAAATAAAGTACTGTTTAATTCCCCAGTCGCTTCTTTCAT
>CAYSZU010000008.1:20363-26352 GCA_964435635.1 uncultured Muribaculaceae bacterium | reverse complement strand
CTATCGAAATTACGGCAAATAAAGTACTGTTTAATTCCCCAGTCGCTTCTTTCATTATTATTCCTTTTTATCTTATAATTAAATTTCGTCAGGATCGGCGGTACATTGGCAAGTCCAACCACTACCATCATTAAAACTATCTCTTTCTGCCGGTGAGAAGTTACCTTCCCCGCATTCAGCAGTACAGTTATTATTAGCAATACTAACTCTAATTCCTGGCCATACAAACACGTAGAAGAATGCCGCTATAGCAGCAATTGCTACGACAGTTATAACAGTCATGTTTAATTCTCCTGTTGCTTCTTTCATTTATAATCTCCTCCTTTATTATCTACATTATATCTTTTTAATTAAATAATATCAAGTTATTTATATCTTAGTTGACTATAAATTCATCATCATTAATACAGCCACAATTAGTAATACCATTACGCCTATTCCGGTTGATACAAGCATGCTCATGGTTTTACTTTCCATTTTATCAAGTCTTTCTTTGTAACGGTTATCTCTTGCTTTTTGTTGTAAATTAGATATTGTTTTTGAAAACGTTAATAATTGTTCTTGCTTTCTTTCTTGCCTTCCAAGACTTAAACGATATAGTAAACGCATCATTCGCATTGAATCACGAACCGGATAATCACGAGCAAAGTCCATATATGGTTCAATTGTTGAATCACCCGCATTAATCGCGGTAATTAAATCCAATAATCCTTTTCTAAATATATCCGGGGCATCATTAATAGACTTTCCAATTGCAACTGGAACAGTATAATGCTGGATTAATATTTCTAAACCTTTTAAATAATAAGGTAGTAAGGCGTCTATCTTATGTAAATGGCGTTTATAATAGCTATTTAAACTCGTATATCCTGATTTAAATATAAATATTCCTAAAGCAATACTAATAACAATCTTGGCAATTGACAAACTACCGATGAAAAACAAAGTTGAAAATAAACCAATTAAGAAAGCGTTTCGAATTCTTTTGGTAAATAAGTAGTCAGGGTCAACTCCTTCACCATATTTAGCTCTAACTAAAAAGTCATAATCAGCTTCTTTTAATTTTTTAAAATACTCTTTATTGTCTTCGATAAAGCGGTTAGCTTTAATTCGGCCACTATAGTTAAATAATAATAACAATATTGCCCCAAAAACAATTATTTCAATAAACATTATTCCACCCCCACATCTTCGTTGTAATACTTCTCACCAGTTAGAAGAAAATAACTATTAATTGCAATAATAGCATGTAATAATACCTTGATATACCATAAATCAAGTAATTTGATATAACTTTCACGACTTAATAACAGTTGCATAACTAACACTAGCATAAATAGCACAAGACCAAAAGTAATAAATTTCTTATGGAAAACAGTTCGATCCATCCGATCTCGGTATACCCCTTCAACTAGTGCATCGATATCCATTGCCATATTTTCTAAAGCTTCACCCGAATCACGAGCTCCTTCTTTAGTTATTTGTAAGAATAGCTGATGCATGTTTTTTACCATATAATAGGGATACTTTTCGTTAAAGTATAAGATTGATTGATCAATTGTCCCGTTAGTATAAGACATTTCAATCATTACTTTTAAATCAGTCAATACCGGTTCGGTTAAAACCCCAGAATCTCTTACCCCTTCAAGTGATTTAACAAAACTTTGGGTAGTATTAAATTCCATAATAACGTTAGTCGTATAAACTTGTATTTGTTCAAATAAATACTCGCTATATAATCTTTGACTTTTTAAGTAAGCAATATATGGGACAAAACAAATTGCTGTTATGGCATACAATAAAGCCCATAATATACTAAAAAAGTATAGGTAAGAAACTACCGCAGCGAAAACGCCAAAAATTGTACATTGGGAAACATATTGTTTTGAAGTATATTCAAAACCTAAAGCTTTAGTTCGTTCGCGCACAGTTCGATAACTATACGGGGCATATTTATTATATATATCAGCTACTTTACTCGAAAAGAATTTATAGACGTTATCGCCCGTATTCATTCGGTAAGTTATGATAAATACTGTTATTATTAATAATATCGGTAGTTCCATAACAAATATCCCTCCTTATAAAACATCAACAGTGCTAATTGCTACGGGCTTATTTTCACCCGCTGTTTGACTGCTAGTATTACTAGTTAAACCAAAAGTGTCTTCTGGCAAGAAAACATTACCAACACTTAAATAACTTAAAAGATTCTTTGTTGGATTGTTTAAAGCTGCTACTCCAGTTTCCATACTCTTTAGATAAATTGTATTAGTCATCGGTTTATTATCTTCATTAACATAAAATTCACATACTTCAATTATTTCGCGCTGAAAACGATTAAGTTTTTTTGAAAAATATCCTTTAACATAAATCCCTAATTGAACATAACGGTGAACCGTTGATAAGAATTGATCAATTTCCTGACTAGTTTCAAGAAGCGAGTACATTCGCATTGGAATACTAGCTGCCTTATCAGCATGAATTGTTGAGATAATACGGTGGCCCGAAGAAATTGAATTTCGGACCGCTAAAACGGCCTCCGCACTACGAACTTCTGATAACAAAATCCAAAC
Source organism: uncultured Muribaculaceae bacterium (assembly GCA_964435635.1). GTDB lineage: Bacteria > Bacillota_I > Bacilli_A > RF39 > UBA660 > DAOOOU01. The sequence goes on along the minus strand of CAYSZU010000008.1, from coordinate 23,776 downwards.
TGGATTCTGTCTCATACAAGTTACAAGCACTTCGGTATAAGAAGCAATATTATTAGTTTTCATGGCCACAATATCACGATGCGGGAAAATTTTATCTAAATGGAGTTCTAGAGTATCTTCAATAGTTATTAGTTTTTCATTTTCCTTCGTATGACTAGCTAAGTATTTAACTAATTCAGTCTTTCCTGAGCCAGTTTCACCACAAACAATTATATTAGCATGACCTTCAACACACTTAACTAAAAAATCATGAAGTTGCTCGGTAACGTAGTTTTCATTTAATAGTTTTTCTTTGTTTAGTCTAATCTTAGCCGGGGTTTTACGAATTACACAAGCAATCCCATTAGTGGCAATTGATTCATGAACAAAATTCATTCTTAATTCGGTACTTTCAGCATCAAGGAAAGGTTCCGCCATATTAAACGTTTTACCCATCGTATTGGCACACTGAAAAGCTAGCTTTTCCATTAAAGCATTGTTTATCTCTGGTCTTTCAACTTTATAAACCCCTTTAGAAAGTGTTTTAAGCCAAACCTGGCCGCCATTAGTATATGAAATATCTGTTATGTCATCTAATTCTAAAAACTCACTTAGAGGGCCAAAATCTAATTGTGAAAAGATTGCTGAGTCCATATAGCACCCCTTCTATTTTTTATTCTTTTTATTCACATAAAGTCTGATCAATTTCAATATCCGCGATTATTTCTGCTTCAGAATATATTCTTTCTTGAAGTTCTTGACTAGCAATTTTAGTTGCCCCTTCAACTTCAGTATAAGAAGCATTTCTTGGTACTGGAATAATCGAATAATTTAATGATTTAGCAATATTTAAAAGTCCGTACATACAATCAGGTACAGCAAAAATCATTACTGAAGGAGTTCTTGATTCACTAGCTGTCTCAAAAACATATTGCCCTTTATTATCTTTAACAGAGATAACTTTAATTTTTTCAACTAATTTACCAAAAATAACTTTTCCTTCCGGTGAAGTAGTCCTTATATATAGATCGATATATTGATCAGGAAAAATCGAATTACCGTAGGTCGTATCAAGATTTACTGTTAAAGGATATAACGTATACCCATCAGGAATATCAGCGTTATCTTGCATTGTTATTTGCTTTACAATCAATGAAGCGTAGAAAAAACTCCCTTTAGTTATTACCGCCCCATAATTAACATATTTTCCCACTAATTGATCAGCGTTAGTAACAATGTTCTCATTGTTTTTAATTAGTGATTTTGGAACTTCGGTATAACCGATCATCTCAGCTGTAATTTTAGTTCTTGATGTTACTTCTACTTTAGCATAAGGAATTGAAACAGGGTTAATCGATTGATTAATCCGGTAACTATACCCCACATATAAGACTACCACGCCTAAGATTATTCCTAGTATCGTAACGGTATTCTTATTACTTAAAAACTTTTTAATTGGTGTTAATAAATTTCCCATTTTATTCTTTCCTTTCTCTAACTACTCAGGCACACATTCTGGATTAGTTTCACAATATTGACAAGTTGCATCATCCATCAAGTTCATTTCCAAAATTGCATCTAGTTTATTAACAATATTAAATGAGGCAGTATCACCAGTAATTGAGAAAGTGTTTGCTAAATTAGATACTTTAACACTCACTTTTGGTGGAGCTTCATATAGATCATAAAAATCAATTTTATAAGTCGCCGTTAAGCTAGCATTCTGCGCAAAACGGCGCAGAAAGTTCTCAACAAACTTTTCGCGGTTAATCTTAAGCTCACCATATATACGGTAATAACCATAATCAACCGAGTCCAACATTGCTGCTTCAGTAACTTCTTTTAATTGATAATAATCTTGCGTATTTGAAGTAGTTACCGCTTGAACCATCATCATTATAGCCATTACAAATACACCTAACAGAATTAACCAGTACCCCCAATAAGCTTCCTTCATTATTTATCTCCCCCTTCTACTTCCACGAAGTATCCGCGTAGTATTCAAAGCCTTCTTTTCTTTTCAACTCTTTAACACCATCAACATTACCACTGGCAATCTCATCTAAATAGGTGCTCGTACATGCGCGGCCATAATCACTACAATTTAATTCGAAATTAGCATAACCGCTTGTTGCCGAAGCATTATATTGTTTTAAAGCAGCGGTTCCCGAAGGATCAATAATATATGAATATTCTGGATCAATATAAGCGCCTTCACCAGAAGTTTCGATTTCGGCTAAAGTCGCCAGACCTTTAGGATTATTCCAGTTAGTAGTCCCCGCACTTCCGCTATCATTAGGGAATAAATCATTTAGGGAAACCGGACGATAACTAAATGCTATCTGTCCTTCCTTATTAATAACATTATTGTTATCAGGATAAGGTTCCCCAGTATTGACATCAATTCGATGATAAATACTATCATAATCACCACAACAAGTACACGCTTCAGGAATAACGTCGTAAGTACAAGCAAAGACATATATACCGTTTGAATCTTGCACTAACTCAGCATATACACTATTTGGCGAACCAAATATTCGCCCTAAATTAGTATTTGTAGTTTCATCACTAGCTATATTATTGAATTGGCCAACTTGGCTAATACTTAATTCATACTTGTATTTAAGAGTCGGTGTTGTTCCCGCTGTTGTTAAACTAATTGGTAAAATTTGACCATTTAATTTTGTATTTTCACTTTGGGCTGTTGTATAAGTTTCAATTAAAGATGTATTAGTTCCACTTTCAGTTACAACATCACCAGTTGAATGAACTGTATAAAACTTTGTAATTGGCTTGTATAAACCTGATTTAGTAACCGTTTTCATAATTGAACCGTTAGTCGGAACACTTTTTACATTACTCATCGTACAAGATGTTCCGGCGCAATAAACATAATTTTTATTTACAGGACCAAATGCTCCGACTTGTTGAGTGCCAGTACAAGCAAAACTTGTTGCATTAGATGAACTACTACAATAACTAGAAGTTTCAACAGTAGTTACTCCAGCGTTATTAACAGCAAAATAATTATTATTACCAACCATATTCATGTAATAATTTTCTGGATAAGTATATTCTATCTTTGGCTCAAAATCAAAATCATTCTCCCAAGAAGAACAAGCATTAATATAATTAAAAGCTGTTCCAATCCGGCTAAGAATCTCATCGTATTGAACATCATAAGCTTCTACTTTTTCTTTAAAGCCGGTATGATTAGTACTCCAAGCTGAAGCTAACGGAGTAGTTGGATAGGTACAAGTTACAGCTGTTACGTAACCACGATCAATAGTTGTTGTATAACCACCAATTTTAGTTGCTTCTTCATCGGCGGCAGTTGAGGCTTTATTACCAGCCGGTGTAACCGTATTAGCAGCATAACTAAATTGAGGTGCTGTCCACTTTAAAGAATATGTATTACATTGAGGAATAGT
>CAYSZU010000008.1:0-20263 GCA_964435635.1 uncultured Muribaculaceae bacterium | reverse complement strand
TAAGTGTCGTTAGACTAACAGGATTCTCTGCCGCTTTTGAAGCAGCTTGCCAATATAAATAATTATTATAAGCCGTTATCGCTTCACCATTAAGTGTATTAACATCACTATTAAAACTAGGATAATCAATCGCCGGACTTGAAACACAAGTTCTTGTTCCTTTAACTAAAGCAGACATTAATAAGTATGTTCCTGCTTTTGGCTTTTGCTTCCAGTTTGGTAATGACATTTCCCAGTCTTCCTTACAAGAAACAGTACAATATGGATTTGTTCCGGCATCAAAGTTAGCTAGGTTATAAGTATTACCAGCTAAATCGGTTTGATTTATAACGCATTTACTATAATTTATAGCGTTCGTATCTTTATCAATTCCTTCTTTAACGGAAACTTCTGCAAAATAACCGGTTTCATCGGTTAAAGCATCATCACATAAGGCTGGTAAATCAGTTTGAATACAATCTTGACTACAAATAGCTAAATAATAATCATATAAATCCTCATCAGTTTCCTTGTATTGACCTATTTGCGTACAACAACTTGCAATAAATAAATCTTCATCAAAACTCGGAGTCCCCCAAGTTAAGCTAGGTACCTTAAAACAACCATTAAATGGTTCACAATATTCATAATAAAACTCATATAAATCACTGTCTTCTGGCAAATCCGGAATCATTGGTTTAACAGTTTTACACATATCAATTTGAATATCATCAAGCCCTAATTTATTCAATGGGGCATCATCTGTTGCATCTACAAACAAAATCATTCTTTGTAAATTAATACTAGCATTAGCTGATTTAATCATAAAAGCATTGTGCGTATCATTTGCATCATAAAAATCAACCGTGACTTTTAAATCAATAGTTTTAGCATCTAACCCTGAAACGCTTCCGCTTACTAAAACTGTAAAATCGAAAGTATCGTCACCCGTATCTAAAATGTTTCCTCCCGAATAACCTTGTAACTGACAAGTTACACCAGTTGGACAATCTACAACGATATTCTCAACTGTTGATTTGCTTGTTGGATCATCGACGAATGAATTCAATCCCGTTAACGACATTTTAACCGTTGTTTTATAATTAAATTCTCTTCTTGTCGCATTAACTGCCGTATATTCAACATCTTCATAAGTAATAGGTCCAAAATTAAAATTAAAATCATTAACATCACTATTTGGATTATTTGCTTCTGCTACTGCTGCCAAATATAAATCCGTTGCTTTGGCAAGCATGTCTTTGGCTTTATTATTAGTAGGATATATCGCCGATTCTCCGCCTGCTCCCGCAATGTAATTTTTGTAAGCAACTCCATTATCAGGATTAATCATTTGTTGAGTGTAAGAATAGGCTCTAGCATGAGCTGAAGCTGTGTCACCTAATCCATATTTATAAGATAAAAAACGAACCGCTATTGTTGCAATAACATAGTTATCTTCTTCAGTAAATCCCGCGATATTTACAGTTGGATAAGCATTTTTATAGACGTATACTACCGCCTTGGAAAACTTTGCCCAAGTAACATTACTAGAATTTACATCTAAATCATCAGTTTTAACATACCCGCTTCCGGCATAAGCAGGAGCAGGTTTACCGGCATCAATACAGTATGACTCATACTTTTTACCAGTACTACAGTTATCTATAGCATTAAATTTACCCATCTTTAAAGGAGCAGTTTTATAAGCACTCATCATTCCTGGTGATAGTAAAGCTGAACCATCAGCAAAATATTCCCGTTTTACAGTGAACTCATCACAAGAAGAAATAGATGTTGTCCCAACTTGTGCTTCAGCAGTACCAGCCCAAACAGCATAAACAGTTACGCTGTTATTAATCGTCGCCTCTGATCCTGGCTTAAATTTATTTGAAACATAGGTTGTTCCTTTAGTTTGGCCCCAACCTAAAAAGCGATGACCATCCCAGGTTGGTCCAGCCGCTATCGTTACTGTTCCACCTTCTTCAGCACAGCTAGTAGCTGGTGTTGCTGGTGCTCCCATCGAATTGTAAGTAATACAAACTTCCGCTGCATTAACATTAAGACTATAAGTTATAAATGTTAAAAAAGCGATTAATACTAGTAGAATCTTTGAACTTGTTTCCTTTTTCATTATACGATTCTGCTCCTTTTCTTTTTCACAACAATAAACGTTGTGACCCCACTGATTACAACTACTCCAGTAATAATAAAATATTTATATTTATTTAATACATTAAAAACCGAACTTGGTTTTTCTGTTTCTTCTTCCTTTTCAACAACTATCTTATTTTTATAATCATTAGCTTTCCTTAAAAAAGTTGGATAATCCGTTTTTCTTGTTACATATTTTTGACAAAGGTAAAAGTCAGGTATATCATCACAAACATTCATTGTAGCAAATTCGTTACGAATTGGAACTGCTACATAGGCCGTTCTAATTAACGTTCCACGACAACTTTGCTCATTAGCAAAGATCTCAAATTTATAAGTTACAACTTCGTCAGTATATAAAACGTTATAGATAACTTTTCCTTCAACAACACTAGTTGAATAAATTTTTTCTGTTTGAGCATTTTTATCATTTGATAAAATAATATAAAAATCTGATGTTAAGTTATATATTCCTAAATCAAAACTATATTCTAAAAGTGGCATTTCTTCATCTATTATGTAATCTTCTCCCGAAATAGCTTTCTCAACCGGAACATAATCAAAAGTCATATTCCAAGCACTTTTATTTAAAGCTGATTTAACACTATAAGTACAAGCCCCTGTTGCCTTTACCTCGGCGACAAACATACTCATCATTATAACTAAAAAGGTAATTACAAGATTAATTTTTTTCATAAAAACACCAACCTATTTTCTTAAGATAATTGTATCATGGCAGTGTCAAAAGGACAAGAAAAAATTGTCAGATGCACCTAGGTATGATATATTGTTAATGGTGAAGATATGAAAAAAAATCATAAGAAATATTTATTAGCAGTTTTATTTTGTCTCGCTATAATCGGGACAATCATTACTTTTACTATATTAAATAGAAATAAAGATGATGTTACTAAGGCAAGTCTCCTTGAAATGAGCGGGTCTGAGTTTAAAACAAAAACGACTGCTAAAGATGATTTTATCTTAGTCTTATACGCTGATGGTTGTCATTATTGCGAAAGTTATATGCCAGTTTTTGAAACTGTAATGACCGAATATAATATTAAAGCTTATAAAATGAATACTTCGAAATTAACCATTGATGAAAAGAGTTATTTACAAACCTTCTTTATCATTGAGGGAACGCCAACTACCGTCTTTTTTAAAAAAGGTGAAGAAACTAGTAGTTTAAATCGCATCAATGGAGCTGTTAGAAAAGATAAAATTATTAGCCGCTTACAAACAATGGGGTATATTAAATGACAAATAAGAATGATTTTTATAACCAAATAAAAAGCTTTTTTACCGGCTGGGGTATTGTCGGTTTATATTTTATTTTGCCAATTCTTATCAGCTCGCCTTTAGCAAGTGTGATTAGTAAACTGACGAAGAATGATCAATACTTTTTACTAAGTCTAATTTATCTCTTAATTCAAATCTTAACAACTTCAATTTTTGTTTTTCTTTATCGCCGTGATTTAAAAAATGATATGATAGACTTTAAGAAAAATCATCGCCAGCAATTAAAAACTGTAATTAACATTTGGGCTCTTGGTTTATTCGCCATGGTGATAACTAATTTTGTAATTAATTATTTTATTACGGGAGGAACAATTGCTAATAATGAGTTAGCTAATCGTAATTTTTTAACTTTATATCCCCTTTTTGCTTATCCAGCTATTATCATTTTCGGGCCAATTATTGAAGAATTGGTCTTCCGAAAAAGTTTCAAACCGGCTTTTAAAAAAATGCTACCATTTGTTTTATTTACCGGCTTATTATTTAGTAGCATTCATGTTGTAACTTCAATGACTTCAGCTAAAGACTTATTATATTTAATTCCTTATGGAACATTAGGTATTGCCTTTAGTTATATGTATTTTAAAACGAATAATATTGTCACTAATATTTTAGTGCATATTATGCATAATTCTTTGACCTTAGCAATTATCTTTATTTATAACATATAGTGAGGAAGTATTATGGAAAAAAAACAACCTAGCCGTTGGCTAAAAATATTTTTGATGACTGGTCTCGTCTTAACCGGAACAACCCTTCTATGGGCTCGCTTTTTAGCAACCAAAGGATTAATAGTTAAAGAATATGCAATTAATAGCGAAAAGATTGCTCCGCAAATGAATGGTTTAAAAATAATTCATTTTTCTGATATTCATTATGGCAGTACAACGGATAGTGTTGCTTTGCAAAGCATGGTTGATACAATTAATGATCTTAAACCAGATATTGCTGTTTTTACTGGTGATTTAGCTGATGAAAACATTATTCTATCAGCTAAAGAAGTTAAAACAGTAACTAAAATATTAGCTAGTATTAATTGTGACTTTAAATATGCAGTGGCTGGTAATCATGATAAAAAACCAAGTAAATATAAGGAAATCTTAAAAAATAGTCATTTTAAAATACTAAGTAATAAAGAAGAAGAAATATATTACTTAGCTAATGAACCAATTAAGATTATTGGTTTTCCAAGCGCTATTAATGATTCTCCTGACTATAAAATGTTGGAAAAAGACGACCCCATTTATCGAATTGTTTTAATTCACGAACCAGACCCAGTTGATATAATAAGTCCTTATGGCGTTGATTTAGTCCTTTCGGGTCATTCTCATAATGGGCAGATTAGAATTCCTTTCGTCGGGGTTTTATATACTCCACCATTAGCAAGAAATTATTATGAAAACTATTATCGGATTAATAAAACTGACTTATTTGTTTCTAGTGGTGTTGGCACAAGTATGGTTAAATTACGCTTTCTTAATAAACCATCAATTAATTTATATCGTTTATATTCTAATCAGTAATTATTCTAATTTTTAATCTCCTATTTAGTTTTTTAATATTTTATAGTATAATGAATAAAGGTGATATTATGAATCAATCAATCCAGTACTTAATAATAATTATTACTTTAGTAATAATCTCCTTAGTTGTTCTAAAACTTAATCGAAAGAACTTTGGAACGGATATTAATAAACTGATTGAATATTTAGGTGGCAAAGATAATATTGTTAATGCAAATTGTAGTATGTCGCGCTTAAAGGTTATCTTAAAAGATATTAGTCTCGCTGATAAAGAAGGAATTCAAAAGTTAGGTGCTAAAGGCGTTGTTGAGATAGATAATCAATTAAAGATTATTTTTAACAAGAACTCGCGCCAATTAAAAAAATATATCAAAGAAATTCTTTAGACTTCATTATTGAAGTTTTTTCTTTGTTATATTTTAGTTTCTGCCATAATCTTTATTATTAAATCTATATTATCATCTTGAGCCACAATATTTCTTTTACTTTGGCCGCATTTTTCACAACGATAGACAATCTTATACTGGCCTTTTTTATCATTATCAATCGCAATTGGAACTAATATTCCATGACATTTTTCTTGGCGGTCACCAGGATTAATATCAACATGTTTAGAATGCAAACAAGATGGACAATGATCTCGTGCTGTATAGCCTAATTTAGCAACCTGATGACCACAAACGGAACAATTGAAAGATTCGTCAATCATGGTGAAAAGTTTCTCATTACTCATCTGTTATAGCCCTTTCTAATAAACAATTAGCAAAAAGAACACTTCGTCTTAAGAAATAATAAATTGCTTCTTAAAAAGAAAGTGTTCTTAATATTAAATTCTTTTATCGATCAAAGATATTTTTAATCTTCTGCCCAATGCTTCTAAACATTGAACCAATAAGACTAAAGTTAAAGTAAACTTTATATCCTAATAATCTTAAAACAGCATATACTATTAATCCGCCAATCAGGATAATAAGGAATACTACAAGAACCATATTAGTCCCTTTTTCAACCCCAATAATATTAATTTCATATGTCGCAATTGCACCATTTTCAGCTACGCTATTAATCGTTATCTTGCTGCCTAGTCGTAAATCTTTATTATCTTCAATTGTTACAACACTTTTCTTACCAACTGGTGTTACCGTAATTTTTAAGGAAGTATCACCTTTTTTTAACTTAAGATCATATTCTGTTTCATTTGGTTCATAATTGAATGTATAACCAGCAATTTTAATATCTTTTATTTCCGGATTTTTTTCAACGTTAAGATCTTGTTCTTTTCTAATTATGTTTAAAGTATATGTTCGAACATATTTTTTAGGGGTTGTTACCTTAATTTCAATAATATTAGGCCCAACTGCTAATTCTTCAACGTTTTTAACTTCCACCGTATCACCCTCGGTTTTAGGATAAGCATTAACAATTACAAAAGATGTTTCATAAGGCACTGTTTTATTATATTCATAAGTATTCTCTGCAAATTCTGCTAATGACTCTTCACCTACTTCGATACTCTTTAATAAAGCATCAGTCGTGTTTTCTGGTGGTACATCACCTTTTTTAACAACAATCGCATAAGTCTTATAAGTTCCTAAAGCACTAATCACTTTAACATAAACCATTGTTGAAGCTTCTGTTAAAGTAACTTCACGCGAACCAAAACCATCTAAGAAGATTGAGTTTTGATCAGTTCTTGTCGCATTAATAGCCACACTTGTTGTTTCCTCTGGCACATATAAATCATAATTTAGGATTGTTGAGTCAAAAGCTGGCGTCAAGGTCCCAACTGAAGAAGTAATTGCACTTAAGGTATTAACATTACTTCGACTATCTGGCCTCGTAATTTTAATTGAATAAGTAGTTATATTCCCTGATGAAGATTTAATCTTCACCAAAATACTATTTAAACCATAATTTAAATTAACAGTTCGCGCCCCGAAGTCGGTTACAAAAGTTCCCATTGAATTAACGGCCGCATTAATATTTACTGTCTCAGCATCAACTGTTGCAGTATACGAATAAACTGACGAACTAAACTTTGGACTAATTGTACCAGTTGATAAAGATAAAGTTGTTAACTTAGCAGACTCAGTTCCCTTTTTAGTACAACTAAACTGATATACTTGACTACACAAACGATAGTTTAACCCATATGAATTTGAAGCCACATCAGGACAATTATTACTAATTAAAGTTGGACTAGAAGTTCTTTCATAGCCATCATAGCAAGCAATCGTATCTTGAATATTTAAAATAGCACTGTCATATTCTACCTTACCAGTAGAATAATTGTATTTACCACACTTATGAACTTGGATTGTTGTCTTTGATGAATTCGATTTAATATATTGCTCACAAGAAGAACTTAAAGTAAGGCCATACTTTTTAACTATTCCATCACTACCCTTAATCCATAAAATTGAACTATCGCCATCATAAATTGGATTCGGTGTGTTTGGTGATGAGATAAACGCGGTTGCCCCACCGTTAGTCATTAAAGTTGTATTAAAAGATCCACTATAATATTTATATACTGAACCGTCACTTAGCGTCCTAAGCACATTGGCATAAGTAATTGAAATACCATATTCTTGATAATTACTATTAGGAAAAGTAACAATATCACGTTCATAGGTGATACTAATTGAACCGGTTGCTAATTTATCAATGGCATAACCTAATTTAGATTCTTCTAAAGTTAAGGCCCGGACATTTATGAAACTAACAAAAAAAGTTATTGCTAAAAGCAAAACGATATTTAAAGCTTTGCTTTGGTGGTTTTTATAAGTTCTAAACATAATTAAAATTACTCCTACTCTTATATTAATAATAACACCTGTTTAGGCTTAAAGCAATAAAAAACAGACAGTAAACTATCTGTTTTTAGATAACATTAAAGGTAGATTATTTTGCTTTTTTTTCTAATTTTTCAACTGTGTCTTTTAAAACTTCAACAGTTTTTAAACGAACATCCTCAGCTGCCTTTTGTACTACTGGAGTTCCTTTTTTAATAGCTAATTGCACTAAATCATCAGCTTTTTGCATAACTACTTTTGATTTCGCCTTAACAATCTTAGCTACTTTTTCTTTATCAAGATCTTTTAAATCGGCTTTAATCTCATTTATCTTCGCTTCAACTAGATCTTTCGCTTCATCAAAATTGGTTTCTTTAACCTTAGCAATTAATTCGTCCATTTTTATTTTTAGTTGTTTTCTTGTTTCAACCCCTTTTCGTGGTGCGAATAGCACCCCTAAAGTCGCTCCAAAAACGGCTCCTACAACAAGTTTTCCTAATCCTGGTTTTTTCATATTATTTCTCCTTTTCTTCGTTTTTTTTCTTTTTAAATAATTTACTTAAAGAATTACTTATTAAATCGACTACTCGATCGGTTAATAAGACAATTTTGTCTGTTGTAAAATCAATGACATTGAAAAACCCATTTAAAGTTTGTACTTTATCATTAACATCATCTACTACTTTTTCCACTTTACTAATTGTCTTAATTGATCTAATCCCTAAGATAATTCCCACTATTAAGATGATTATCAATAGAAAATAAATAATTATTTGTAAAACTTCGACCATTATCTTGTCCCATCCTTTCTTTCTTCATACATTGAATCAATTAACTCAAATAAATCATTCTCCAAAGTGTCGTTTTCTAGTTTTCGTTTATTATCCTTAATTGAATCCAACTCTTTTTCGATTTCATCAAGAATTTCTAGGGCGCTCGTTTGCTCAAGTCTTTTTTCGATTAAATCTTCTTGTTCTTCAACAGTTTCTTCCAGTTCATATTCGAAAGTATCATCGGCAATAGCATCTTCAATTGAATTAGGAGTTTCCTCTTCCGTAATTATTTCTTCAGTAAAATCCTCTTCTGATTCAACCATATCTTCATCATTTTCGTTATCAATTGACTCCATCAATAAGTCATCTATTGTTTTATCTGGTTTAACTTCCAGATAACTGTTCTCTGGTTTTATATCATCAATGGTACTTTCAATATCTTCTTCTAAAGTTCCAAAAGCTTTATTGCGAACCGAATCGACATTAAGACAATCATCTGTTCTTTTTGCTGCTGCTTTAAATTTAGGCAGCAAATCTTCTTTAACATAATTTTTATCCATAATTCCATGAATTGGCGAAATTATTGGTGAAGCTTTAAAACTTTTCTTATTAGAAGTCTCTTCTTTAATTTCGTATTTACTATAGTCCACTTTTTTAGTCCCATCTTTTTTAGTTTCAACACTAAAATTACTCGTTGTTCGCGTTGTTTTAAACTTAACTTTATCAAATTCATCGGCATCAAATGAGATAAATGGTGATTTGCTAGACTCGCTTTTTAAAGTGGGAATCTCTTTTGTTTCATCATCTTCATCAGCCGAATCATATAAATCGTCATCATCTAACTTTGATTTAAAAGAAGGGACAAGTCGTTTTTTCTCTTCTTTTTCAAAATCATCATCAGCCGCATAATCTTTTTGTTTGTCTTTAGCGAAAGATGGAATATCGATTTCTTCATCCTCATCAAATAATATATTTTTTATTTTACTAAATAATCCCATAACGTTTCTCCTTCATTAGTCAATTAAATCAGCATCGCGCTCATTATCATCAGACTGATCTGTTTCAATATAGTATAAATAGATACTATCTGAAGAATTTGTTTCAAATATGTTATATTCTGATTCATTAAACAAATTAATATCATCACCGATTTGATTAGCAATTATTCTATCGTTAAACTTAACTGAAGATAAAATATTAATTGCGTTAGCAGTTGCCTGCTTGATAGCATTTTCTACTACTATCACTTCTATTTTAGCATAATTATACATGATTTCAATAATATATTTATTTTCGTTTAATTGATTAATTACTAAATAGCCAAATTTATCCTCATAATTAATCACTTGGGAGTAATATGCTTTTTGATCAACTTCATAATCAATAACAACCCGATTATAATAACTAACAGCATCAACATATAAATAATAAGTTTCCCGATTGTTTGTTAACACCTCATTAAATCCCCGTTGTGCCTTAATCGTTAGTCCTTTAGGAAGATAATATTTATAACCGCTGCGATATTGATCATATAACTTTAATTTACTTTTAATACTGTTATTAACAATTGTTGCCAGACTGTTTTTTTGTAATGGAGCACAGCCAACCAACAAAACAGTAACTAATAATAACAAAATGACTTTTTTCATTGTCTGACTCCTAACTTAATAATTATATCATTTTCCATTTTAAATTAGAATAGTTATTTTTTGGTTGCTTTTAAATAAAAAATCGGTTGGCCCCTTCGACTAAACTTTTCTTCATACTCAGTCATTATATTTGGCTGCTCAGATTTCTTTAAATCAAAAGATATTGTCTCAAAAACATAACCGTAATTACTTAAAGATATAATACTATTAGCAAATAAATCAGCATTATCAGTTTTTTGCATAATCAGAGGTTGGCCGATAAAAATATCATCATATATTCGGAGAAAGTTTTCGCTTGTTAGACGACGATGCGCATGCCTTTTCTTTGGCCAAGGATCAGAAAAGTTCAAATATAAACCATTGATTTCATGAGCAAAGATATCTTTAAGATCAAGAGCATCAGCTTTAATTAAGTATAAATTAGGTAAATCTAAACCCTGCGTTTTTGTAGCTGCCCGCGCTATTATACTATCATATTTTTCTAGACCAATAAAATTGAATTGGGGATATTGTTGCGCCATAGTTATTATAAACTGCCCTAATTACCTTTATTATCCTTTGGCTTTTTTATTAGATATGAGCATTGTTCTAATATTTCGGGCGCATTTTTAAGGTTTCTTATTCTCACACAAGTACCCCTTTCTTACTTTATGATTTTACCTGATATTTACCAAACGTTATTTTACGAATAATATTATTAATAATTGTTTGACCTAAAACAGCCTTTATAATTCCGGTTTTATAAGATACGATAATATATGTTGCTGCGCCTAATAAAGCGTTAATTGTTATATATCCTAAAGAAGATAAACGACTATCAATATTTAATGGGATAAATTGCTTAGTTAGCACTACCGTTCCAACCATTAAAAAGGTTGGCACCAAAATCTTAGAAAGAACTTTCCAAGTCTGGTGATAATTTACTTGATGATCTTTCTTTAATGCTCCTAAGGCAATTAAAATTGAGACCGAATAACCAATAACAGTTGAAAGTATTGCCCCTAAAAAAAGTGGGATCCCAATTTTATAACAAAGCAACATTAAAGGCACATCAAGAATAGCATTAAGGGCAAAGCCAATAATCGTTGCTTTATATACCAGCTTAAATTTATTAATACCTTGTAAAGTAGAAACGACAATTAAATATAAATTAAAAAGAATTGACGTAAATACGCTTGTAGCAAGAATAATTGGCCCATAATTGTTTCCTGAGCCATAAAACACCATCCAAATTGGTCGACTTAATAAAGCTATACCTAAAGCCATCGGGATAGAAATGTACATAATTACTTGCAGCGCTTGGTTAAGTTTGTTATTAATTTCAGACCAATTCTTTAAAGCGTAGGCACTAACTATTGTTGGAATTAAACTAACGCTCATGCCAATCGCCATCGAAGTAATAATCATGTTAATCTTTGGTGCCCAAGTTGTAATGGCACTTGCCACAAACTCTACATCAATTGCCGCGAAATTAAGATAATTCATTGTTCTTAAAATCAAAGCCATATTAATAAAGTTATATAAACTAGCCACCCCACTCGTAATAATAAAAGGAATAGCATAAGTAAATATTTTTTTAACAATTTCTTTATCGGTAATACTATCGCGCGGAGGTTTAACCCCTAGGCCAATTTCTTCCTTATGTTTACTCATTTTTCTTAAAATATATAGATAAGCTGCTGTCCCGCCAAAAAAAGCCCCTAGAACAGCTACCCCGATAGCTGAAGTAAGTGATAAGTTAAATACTTTTAAAACTAGATAACTACCACCAAGAATTACTGCTATTCGAAAGATTTGCTCGATCAACTGGCTATTTGAAGAAACCCCTATTATTTTATGACCTTGAAGATAGCCCCGACTAACACATAAAAACGGTACTACTAAGATAGCAAATGAAACACACCTAATAACAAAGGCTACATCAGCTATTGTGTTCCCACCCTTTAAATCACCTAATAATAAGGTTGCGATTGGTCGCGCAAAGATCATTAGTAATAAAAATACTGCTACTGCAATAAAAGTCAGAATTCTTTTCCCGATTAAATAAGTTCTTACTTTAGCGTCCATTTTTCCTAAAGTATTATATTCGTTAATTAATTTACTTAAGGCAATAGGAAAACCCGCTGTTGACATATCTAAAAAAATTATATAAATATTATAAGCATAAGCATATAGTGCACTACCTTTAATCCCAACCAAAGCATAAAAAGGAATAACATATAGCATCCCCATTATCTTAACTAAAACGATTGCTAAAGTAGCAATAATAGTCCCTTCAATAAAAGAACTTTTTTTCATTTAAATCACTCATTTTCTATCTAAATTATGAATCAGTAATTTCACTTAAATCGTTTATTATTATACCATAATCTTTACTTATTAGGAAATGGTATCAATCCTTTTTACATAGTTTATCAAAAAAAAAGAAAGCCTAGCTTTCGTATGAACAACTTAAACAGGCTTTTTTATCTTTTTTCTCAACTAATAAACCGCCACAATCAGGACACTTTTCATCGGTTATTGGTTTATACCATGAAGCAAAATCACATTTCGGATAATTTGTGCAACCGTAAAATATTTTTCCCTTGCGCGTTTTCTTTTCAACAATCTCCCCTGCACATTTTGAACAAGGCATTATAACAACTATCTTAGCTTTTTCTTTTTTAATATATTTACACTTCGGATAATTAGAACAACCAACAAACTCTCCGTATTTGCCTTTTCTAATAACTAAATCATTTTCGCATTCCGGACATTTTTCTCCAGTTGGTACTTCCTTTTTCTTTTCCATGCTATTAAAAGCAATTTGAACTAAAGGTTCAAATTTATCATAAAACGCTCTTAGCATTTTGACGCTATCACATTTTGCCTCTGCCACTTCGTCTAAGTCTTTTTCCATTAAGGCGGTATATTTAACATTTACAATCTCGCTAAAAACTTCTTGTAATTTATCTGTTATTTCAATACCGACATCAGTTGGAAAAAATTTCTTCTCTTCAACTTTAACATAATCACGGGCTTTAATCGTTTCAATAATAGTAGCATAAGTACTAGGTCGGCCAATCCCTAATTTTTCTAATTCTTTAATTAAAGAGCTTTCATTAAATCTTGGGACCGGTTTAGTAAAATGCTGATCTTTTATGATGTCTTTAGCAATAATTACTTCACTTTGATAATTACTTAAATCAGGCAAAGGGGTATCAGCGAAATCTTCATATTTTTCGTAAACTTTTAAGTACCCGTCAAATTTTAAAACGCTTCCAGTCGCCTTAAATAAATAACCATTATTTTCTAAGTTAATAACTGTTGCTAAAACTTTGGCATCAGCCATTAAAGAAGCTAAAGTACGATAATAGATTAAACTATATAGCTTATATTCATCAGCCCCTAAATAATCTTTTATACTTTCTGGAGTTCTAGTGATGCTTGTTGGCCTAATTCCTTCATGAGCATCTTGAGTATTATCATTATTTTTAACTGTCTTGACACGGCCCACATATTGGGTCCCATACTTACCTTTAATATAATCAAAAGTTTCATTAATAAAGGCTGGTGATAAACGAACCGAATCAGTACGCATATAAGTAATTAATCCAACTGTTTCTTTACCAACATCAACCCCTTCATATAACTTTTGGGCTACCCGCATTGTTTTAGATGAACCAAAATTTAAAATATTAGAAGCTGTTTGTTGCAATGTCGAAGTTTTAAACGGTATTTTGCCAGCTTTATTTTTTTCTTTAGCCTCTACTTCGGCTAGTTTAAAAGCGTTTGATAAAGAAGAAATAACATCTTGGGCTTCGTTTTCGGTTTTAAGTTCAATTTTTTTACCTTGATATTTCTCTAAAGTTGCTGAAAAATCAGCAAAAATCGCATCTATTGTCCAATACTCTTCTTCAATAAATTTTTCTATTTCTCGCTCGCGATCTACAATTAATTTAAGAGCAACACTTTGAACACGGCCCGCACTTTTGCCGCCAGTTTTAGACTGCATTAATTTACTCAAACGAAAACCAATAATTCGATCAATAATTCTTCTTGCTTCTTGACTTTTAACTAAATCATTATCAATTAAACGTGGATTATTAAAAGCGTTAATAATAACTTCCTTAGTTAATTCATTGAAAACAACTCGCTCATACTTATCTTCTTTTAATCCTAAAGCATCAAATAGATGCCAACTAATAGCTTCCCCTTCCCGGTCTGGGTCGGTTGCCAAAATTACCTTATCTTTGGTTTTAGCTAATTTTTTTAGTTCCGAAATAATTTTTCCTTTTCCTTTAATAGGAATATAAGCCGGCTTAAAATCCGCCTCAACATCAACTCCAAGGCCATATTTTCCAGTTGTTGCTAAATCACGAATGTGACCTTTGCTACTTACAACTTGATAATCTGGGCCCAAGTATTTTTCAATTGTCTTGCTTTTACTTGGGGACTCGACAATAACAAGATTGCTCATTACATTTCCTCCTTAATTAACGGGTTTTTGTTCTTCCTGTTCGATTGAACCATTTTTTTCAGGGATAATAACATCAGAATTAAGGGCCGCTAACTCTTCTTTAATTTTCTTTATATTCTTATCTAAGTAATAAAAATAGTTACTTGTTATCGCCAGATTAGCCATCTTAATTGCCGTACTTATTTTTACATTAATCGCTTTTACTTCTTCAGCAAGATACGTCTCTTCTCCATAATAACTTATTTTACCAGTTGTTGCATTATAAAATGCTATTTCATCACGCCATGAACCGTTAGCATAAACAACCCGATTAGGATAATTTTTATCAAATAAATCATGACCTGAATATAATCTTGGATCATAATCAAAATCAAATAAATTTGCCAGTGTTGGTAAAATGTTTATATAAGAAGTAAATTCCGAGAACATTTTCGGTTCCATCTTTGAATTATATATGATAAATGGGGTTCTCATAATTTCATTATTTTCAGTAACATCATAACCTAAAACTTCACTAAGATCATTGGCACGAATACCATAAGGATGATGATCAGCATATAAAACAATAACTGTATCATCTAATTTACCAGCTTTAGTTAATCCATCTAATAAGCTTGCTAAAGCATTGTCTAAAACTTTTAATTTTGACATGTATCGTTTTACAGTCGAGGCATAACCAGTGGCAGCAAAATCATCAAAATACAAATCGCAAAGGGTACAAGAATAAGCATATGGCATATGAGGACTAACTGTATCTAACCAAACCATAAACTTTTCGTGTTGAAGAAATATCTCCATTGATTTTTCCATTAACAGGACATCACTAGGCCATTCTTTATAAGCACTGTTATAAGGAATACCTAAGTCCGTCACCCCATAATATTCTTGACTCCCCATATTAGGATGATAAATCTCACGATAATAATATTGATCAGTATAATTATGATAACTAGTTGTCGTATAGCCAGTATTATTAAACAAGTTAAAAATACTTTCTGGATAAACATTATTACGATAATTATTAGCCGTACAACTAGAAAGAACAGTATATAAACTAACCATTCCACTCATTTCGTTATTACCAGTTGAACAAGCATTAACTGGTGAATAAGCATTAGTCCATGCCCATCCTTCACTATATAATTTATAGAACGTCGGTAAGTATTCCTTGTTAATAGCGATATTATTAACTGATTCCATTAAAATAACAATTAAATTCTTACCTTTAAACATCCCAGTATAATCATTCTTTGGGGTTATTTCTTGACTAATAAAATAATTATTTAGGGTTTGATAATTTTGATTACTAGTTGATTCAATTAGTTTTTCCCAGGCTTTATCATCAATATACCTAGTATAATCAGAAATAATTTGTTTTTGTTTTTTATAATTACCAAACTCATCCGCATTAGTGTTTGGAATAATAACGTTTTTAACATCCATTAAACCATATGTTATAACCCCAAATTGACTTACCGCAATATTTGGTAAATCAGGATTATAAAAAAGCTCCTTGGTTGTTCTTAATTGTAATTCGTTTTGCATAAATTTAATAGTTAACGAATAATAAAAACCGATACTTAAAAGCAAGGCTATAACAAACATTATTCCTCTAGTTATCCATTCTTTTTTTCGATCCTTATTAGTTATTTTTTTTATTTCCTTAACCTGGGCTGCTTTACCAGCCATCTTCTCAACAAAAGAAACTTTTTCATTAGCCAAAATACGTCCAAGTCTTCTTTCTAATAAAAGATAATAAATTATAAGCAGGCCTAAAGGAATTAAAATTAAGTAATAGGTCCATTGGAAACTACTTAAATAATCACCGACAAAGTCTTTTACAGCTCCGGCCTGACTGCTTGTGCCAAGTGACATAATTACCCCTAAGTAATTTTGAAAGCCAGCCTGAGCAGTCGCATAAACTGTTGCGGCAACAGTAAATAGTAACACTGCAATATTACCACCAATTCGGCCTAAAAAAGAAAACATTATTGCTAAAAATAAAGCTATAATATTAACAACTAAAAATATCCGTAATACTGAAAAATCAAAAAGCGGAATCTTTGTAACAAGCCTAAAAATAATTTCTATTAAAAACGTGGTCACAAATAATAAAACATAATTTTTTAACACTTTATTTTTCAACCAAATCACTACTTTCATCTTTTAATATTAAATCACGAATTGGCTTATATGTAAATCGATAATTTTTTAAAACACCATACTTTTTAATGTTTTCTAGATGTTCCTTCGTTGGATAGCCCTTATGTTTTTTAAAGCCATAATTAGGATGTAATTGATCAAGTTCAATCATCATCCGATCTCTAGTTACCTTAGCAATAACACTTCCTGCTGCTATTGATAACGATAAAGCATCACCATGAATAATACTAGTCACTGGAATTTCAAGATCTAAGGGCATAGCATCAGTTAAAACATATTCTGGTTTTACTGTTAAGTTACCAATGGCTTTTTTCATTGCTAGTTTAGACGCTTGATAAATATTTATTTCATCAATTATCTTATTATCAACAATCCCAATCCCAACACTAACTGCTTCATTCATAATTAAATCATAATAATAATCGCGTTTTTTCTCGCTTAATTGCTTCGAGTCGTTTAAACCTGGTAAACAATAGTTAACCGGCAATATTACACAAGAGGCCACTACAGGACCAACTAAAGGACCACGTCCCGCTTCATCAACCCCGCCAATTAATTTAATTCCTTTAGCATAAAGCTGTTTTTCGTATAATAATAAATCAAGTTCTTGATTAATAGTTTGCTTTTGTTGCTTCTTAGTCATTAGCTTACCACCTATTTAGTATTATACTATAGATTCGATTAATGATATAATATTTATGGTGAACGAGGATTGAAAATAATTAAAAATTTTATTTCTTATTTTAAAAAACCAAGTTTTTTAAATAAATTTAATTTTAAAGATTTACCAGGGAAATTATTATTCCTGCTCTTTTTCTTAGTTCTTTTCAAATTATTTGATTTAATATATGACCCACGCTCACTTTATTATAGTATTACTTCCGGCTTAATTATTTGGTACAGTTTAATCGTTATAATTATTAGCTTAATTTTAGTCACCCTTACTAATAACGTTTATAAAGCTGGCTTAATTATTGCTTTCATCCTTAGTGTTATATTATTTGCTAATTGGGTCAAAAACTTTTTTGTTGGGACGCCCTTTTTATTAACTGATATTTTAATCCTAAAAGCTGCCGGAGAAATTGTTAATTTTGTGACCGTTAGATCAATTTTATTGTTTATTTTGCGTTATTTAATTCAAGGAATAATGCTCGTTTTTTTATTAATGTATTTCTTTAACATTCTAAATAAGTACTTTAATTACACTTTTTTTAATAATAGTCTAATTAGATTAAGCGTTTTAACTTGTAGTTTAATGATTGCCTTTATTATGATTACCCCTAATAAAAAAATTAGTAACTTAATTTTAGACTTTTTCTATGCTAACACTAAGGAGGCCAACTACCAAGTAACATATCGAAGTGGCATAAGTTATTATAAAAAACTAGGTATTGTTCTAGGCACATTTCATAGCACAATTAGTTCTTATCACTTTGTTCCAGATCACTATAATGAAAAACTCCTTAATGACCTCCTTAAAAGTTATAACTATAAAACTAATGATAATCAGCAACTTGGTACCCCAAACATTATTGTAGTTTTTTCTGAGTCTTTTTGGAATCCGGAAGAACTGCCAGGTATAAAATTTAATCAGCAGGTCACCCCAAACTTTAATAAACTAATTAAAACTGGTCAAAAAGTAGATATCCTTTCCCCAACCTTTGGTGGTGTTTCAGCTAATGTTGAATTTCAACTACTAACTGGCTTAAGCTTAAATTACTTTACTGAAGGTTACATACCTTATATTTCATTATATCGTAATCAAGTCTCCGCAGGTTATCCTTCTTTAGTTAAAGAATTACAAAACAATGATTATTCAGTTGAAATATTAAATACTGCTAGCAAAAATCTATATGATTGTGCCAAAGTCTATAATCTCTTAAAAATAGATCATGTTGATTATATTGATAATAAGGAAGGCTATGCTACCGATGAAGAAGTAACAGATCTAGTTATTAAGCGCTTCAATAATAAACAAAGTAATGAAAGATTATTTTATTTAGCAATTACAATGGGTGGTCATATGCCTTATTATAAAGATAAATTCCCGAATAATAGTCTTAAAATTAGCACATCAAAATATGATCAACAAATTAATAATATTATTCAAAACTATGCTCGGCTAATCAACCAAGCCGATCAAGAACTAGGACGTCTAAACGATTATATTAACACGTTAGATGAACCAACTATTTTAATCTTCTTTGGTGATCATTTACCATTTTTAAAAACTAAAGATAATCAGAATATCTATCAAGTAGCTAAGTATTTTAGTAATGACTTAGAAGGGATAGCCAAACAGTATACTACCCCAGCTTTAATCTTAGCTAATTATGAGCTATCTTCTTTAGTTATGCCTAACACCTTAAGCCCTGATATGTTATTAAATAATATCTTAAATAATAGTGCGCTTGAGCTTTCTCCTTACTATCAATGGTTATATAGTATCAATGAACATTATGGCGCGGCTAATTCTTATATAACAAAAAAAGGAGATTACTTGTACCAAACAAATAATCTTCCCCAAGACATAAATTATTATCATCAACTTAGAGAAAGAATGCAATACAAAATTTTAGATTAAACTATTCTTTAATTAATTCATCAAATCGATCAAAAGTAATATTTTTTAAATTTTCATTTTTAATATCGTTTAAAATCGTTGCACTAACGCGGTCATAATCTATTTCCCCGCCACTTATTATTGCCCCTATTTTACGGCCTATTGATTCATAAATCATTTCAATATCAGCAGTTAGGTTGATATTATATCGTTTTTCAATCAAAACTGGATAATATTTAATTAGTTTATTAATCACATGAACAGCAACCTCATCAAGTGGGAGAATTTCATTTCTAATCGCTGTCATACTAGCTAGATTTAGAGCAATCTCATTACTCTCAAATTTCGGCCATAAAATTCCTGGACTATCTAATAATAAAATATTATATTTAGTCTTTAACCATGATAAATCTTTGGTAACACCTGGCATATTACCAACTTTAGTTACTTTTTTACCAGCCATTTTATTGATCAAGGTACTTTTACCAACGTTCGGAATACCAATAACTAAAGCTTTTATTTCCTTAACTTGCATCTTTCGAGCTGCTCTTTTCGCTTGAATTTCTTCAGTTATTTGCGCTGTTAAATTAATTAATTTTTTATAATCTTCATTATTATTTAAATCAGCTAATAAAACTTTATACCCCATTTTTTCATAATATTTTTGCCACTTACTAGTCTCATTTAAATCACAAAGGTCTTTTTTAGCCATAACTAAAACGCGCGGTTTGTTTTTTACTAGATAATCAATGTCCCTCATTTTAGAAGAAAAAGGGATCCTCGCATCAACTAATTCATAAACGACATCAATTAAGTTACCCATTTCCTGAATTAATCTTTTTGTTTTGGCCATATGGCCTGGATACCAAGAGATTGGACTTTGTGGCCGAAGGTCTGTTTTATTATTTTCTG
>CAYSZU010000007.1:0-33546 GCA_964435635.1 uncultured Muribaculaceae bacterium | reverse complement strand
AAAAAGCCCTTTTAAAAATGGGCTTTTTTGTTTTTTTGGAATATTTGTAATGTTCACAACGATTTTTGAAAAAGAAACTGAAACGGGTTCAGCTATATTTGGAATGTTGTTTTATGGGGTAGTAGCATTTGTCTTTCTATTTTGGAGTAATAAAACACGAAAAAAAATAAATGGTAAAGGTTTTAATTTCAATATAAAAAAAATGTTTTCTTATTTTTCAAAAGAAAAAAGAATGCAAAGAGAATCAATTAGATTAGTAGAAGAAAATAAAGTTAAGGAACAATTTCAAAATCTAGATATTTTAACTGTAAATACTATGGCGGGAATGATAAGCGAAACTAAAGATAAATATAATAAAGCTGCTGTTTTTAATAGAGAACTAAAAGAAATAGATATAAGTAGTATTTTATTAGATTTCTGCAAAGATAGTTATAATATAGTTGACTCATACGCATTGAATAGTTTATATTCAAAAGATTATTATAAAAGAAAAATTTCAAGACATTTATCAGGGTTAGAAAGAAGTATTAAAAATTCCGTAGTTCGTTCTGTACCATCTAATCAATATTCCCAAGCAACTAATATTTTTAGAAAATACATTGACCTAGCTTGTGATATAGTAAATCAAGGCGAAATGCTAAAAATTTTAAGTTCTGTTTCATCTACTCAAAGTGTAGGGGCTTTAAAACAAATTGAAGATGTCTTTCAAAGTGTCGATTATAAATATAAAGATTTATTATTATATATGGTAGATATTTTACAAACTTGTACTTGTATATCAAAAATGCTGTTTATCGAAAGAAAAATTAATGACTTAAATGAAAATTCAGAATTTTATAAAATTATTTCTAATATGACTAAAGAAATTGATGATATGGAACTGATTGTAAAAAAATCAAAACCAGTATATGAAGAATTTTATAAATCTGAATTAGGTTTTATTGATGATGAATTACTTTATCATATTGGAATAACTGTTATAGTAAATAAAATAAAGAAAAAAGATATATCGAAAAGTGATAGTGATTTATTAAATAT
Organism: uncultured Muribaculaceae bacterium; assembly: GCA_964435635.1. GTDB lineage: Bacteria > Bacillota_I > Bacilli_A > RF39 > UBA660 > DAOOOU01. The sequence goes on along the minus strand of CAYSZU010000007.1, from coordinate 32,508 downwards.
AAATGATAATATTCAAAATTTTAGTTCAGATATTATAGTTTGGTTAGATGAATTGGCGAAATCAAAAAAAGCATTGGATATAGATAGATATATTTTATTTAAAATCACTTTATCTATTAATAATAATTTTGAATTATTAATAAAATATTTAGGTATGGTTCATTATTGGACTAAATACTATTATGAACAAGTAAGTTATAATAAGAAAAAAAGTGATAAGGAAAGATACCTTGCAGGAGATTTTGAAAAGGAAAAACAAGAGCAAAGCGAAAAATATAGTTTAAATAATATTATTACTGGAGCTCAATTTGAACAGTATCTTGAAAATATTTTTAAAGATTTAGGTTATAAAGTAAAACTTAATGGGAAAGCTGGAGATCAAGGGGCAGATTTAATATTAAAGAAAAATGATTATGTATATGTGGTACAGGCTAAATACTATACTTCACCACTTGGAAATACACCAGTTCAAGAAATAGTAGGTTCGTTAAAATATTATAATGCAAACCAAGGTATAGTAATTACTAATAGCACATTTACAAAAGGTGCTGAAAATCTAGCGAAAGCTAATAATGTTATATTACTTGATGGAAAAGATTTAAAAAAATTAGTTGATTACATTTTTGAAGATATTAAAGAGGATGATATTCTTCAAAAATTTATTTAATAAATAAGGTTCAGATTATCAGATTGTCATTAATAATTATTGATATGATGATTTGATTATCTGATATTTGCCTTAATTTAACTTAATGATTAAAGCAAAGCCACCACTAAAAACAAAAAATTTTGTTTTTAGACTGGTCAGGTCCACCATAGATTTATAAAGGTTTGTTAACAAAACAAACCTTTATATATAATTAAGAACAGTTGGTTTTTCTTTTGCTTTAAAAGATATTATTGTATAATACAAAATCATGGGGGAATTAAGATGGAAAAATATGAACAAGCACTGGTTAATTTTATTGATAAAATGGGCTATTTGAATAACGATGATGTTCTTGGTATAGTATTTTATGGTAGTTATTTCACCGGTTATAATAGCGCTCAATCAGATATAGATTTGCAAATAATTAAACTTAATGACCCAAAAATAATACGTGGGTAAAAATCGTAGATGGTTTTAAATTCGAATATTTTGAAAAACCAATTATTGATTTGTATTTATCAGCCGATAATGATTTTAACAATCAAAGTAATGCCTTAGTTTCGATAATAGGCAAAGGCAAAATTATTTATGATAAAAACGGCTCTATCGCTGCCCTTCAAAAATATATTTTAGCCAAATATTCTCAACCGTTACCACCAATAATCGCCGATGAGGCTAAAGAAATGGTATGTATTATAGATAATCTAATTATTAGATTGCAAAAGATGGCTGTTATTCAAGATCCGGAGTTTGATCATATCTATCATCTTACAATTGAAAAAATCAGAAAGTTCTATCATCGTTTATTAGGTTGCCTTGAAGTACCTGTAGAAAAAGCATCTCTAATTTATAATGATTTAGAATATCGAAAATCATTTAGTAAGGGAGAAGTTCCTGAACTAGAATTTAGAGAATTTCGTGCTAAGTTAGTATTATTTCAAGGCACAATTGAAGAAAAAGCATCCCTAATCATTGAATTTTATCAATATGCCAAAAGAAATATTAAGATAGATCCAGAAGATTATCGAATTTTAATAAAATCAAGGAACGATCCAAATAATTATAATCACCGTTTAAAAAGTAAACATGAATGTTTACTTTTTAAGTTGATTTAGGTTTTTGGTAGCTGTGTTTATAATTTCTCAATTTTATTTGTGAAATTGATTACTTCCTTGCTCCATAATCTCTTCAATTCTATTTAAGATAGAAATCGCTTCCTCATCACCAAACTCAGCCATAACAATCAAAGTAGGGCGATAAAGCGGATGATAACCAAAAGGAGTGCCATGACGATCAACGCAATAAAATAAACGGACATCCGTAGCGTTGATTTCGCTGTTTTCATTTCTTTCTTTTAAACAAATAAATATGTTGTTTTCTAAAGAAAGATCGGTTATGATCATCCCGTTTTCATTACACTTGTTATAAAGTTCATCGAAAGTAATTTCTTTATTTTTAAACGCTCGCATAGCTAAACCAATTTGATATATATTTTTTTTTGAAAATGTATCGGGCATATCTGCCATTTGAATCACCTCTTGAACTGAGTATAACATAAGCGTTAGATTAATTCAAAATACTTTACAGGTTAATTGACAATAATTTCTCCCGTCCTCTTCTTGAAAAAATTGATACCAAATCAACTCTGTTTATGCTAAAATTATGTCATGTCTATTTGATTAACTAATAAAACGTTTAATTTTAAAACGGCAAACGGATGAAAGAAAAAACTGGTGATAATGATAATCTAAAAAAATTATTATTCAGTCATAAAGGAGAGATTTTCATGAATTGGGCAAAAGAAGTTGCGCTAAAAATAATTGAACAAAGGCCTAACGAGGAAGTATATACTATTGCTAGTGGAATAAGTCCAAGTGGGTTTATTCACATTGGTAATTTTAGAGAGGTGGCAACACCGTACTTAATTGTTAAGGAATTAAAGAAGTTAGGCAAAAAAGTAAGATATATTCTGTCTTTTGATGATTTTGATCGATTCAGAAAAGTTCCTGGGGGAATAGACCCGAGTTATGAACAATATATTGGTCTACCTTATTCGGCAATTCCTAGTCCTTTTGATGACGGAACATATGCGGATTATTTTGAAAAGCGCTTAACTAAAGAGCTAGAGGCAATGGATGTCGAAGTAGAATACATATATCAGACTATTGAATATCAAAAAGGTAGATATAAAGAGCATATTAAGAAGGCAATCGATAATAAAGATAAAATCTTTGATATTCTTGATGAATATCGTACTCAAGATGCCCAACCCGGTGAAAAAGAAAAGTATTATCCTATTAGTATTTATTGCGACGTATGTGGTAAGGATTCTACGAATATAACTAGATACGACCAGAAAACCGGTGATATAGATTATGTTTGTGCTTGTGGCCATGAAAGAACAATTAACATAGATACTGCTAAAAATATTAAATTACAATGGAAAGTTGATTGGCCAATGCGCTGGATGGTTGAAAACGTTTCTTTTGAACAAGCGGGGGTTGATCATAATTCTGCTAATAGTAGCAGACCAGTATCTGAAAGAGTTGCAAAAGAAATATATAATTTTGAACCGCCAATTAATATTACTTATAACTTTATTGGGATAAAAGGTGGTGGTGCAAAAATGTCATCATCGGCTGGAAACGTCCTAACCTTAACTGATTTATTAAAAGTATATGATAAACACCTTATTTGGTGGTTTTATGCTAAATATGATCCAATGTCAAGATTTGATATTGCTTTTGACAGTGATGTAATTCGCTTTTATGGGGAATTTGATCGTTGGGTAAAAATGTATTTTGAAGGAAAAATTGATGAAAAAAACAAGGGGATTATAGAATCAACCGGTGTTACATTAGAATATTTAAATAATCCTAGTTTTAATTATATGGCTACTTTCTTACCGATGGTAAATTATGATATAGAATTATTAAAAGAGCTTTTACGAAAAGAAAATATTGATTGCGAAAGTGCCAACTTCGATAGTCGTTTAGAATTAACAAGACACTGGGTTGAAAATTATGGGACTGACCATCAGGTTAAGTTAATAGATGAACCAAATGAGGAAATGATTAATTCTTTAAATCAAATGGAAAAAAGTTGGTTAGAAAAAACAATTCAAATATTAAACCATAATTATTCTAGTAGTGATGATTTACAAACTGATTTATATGCTGTTGTTAAAAATGACATCACAGATCCAGACGAAATAAAAATTGCGCAAAAAAGATATTTTAATATCTTATATCAAATTCTTTTAGGCAGTGATAAAGGACCTAAAATGGGATTGTTCTTAATGGCATTACCCAAAGAGCAAATAATATCTAGAATAACTTTAAAAAAGAACTAAATTATTAACAAAATAATCTATTTAAAACGAACTATTTAGTTCGTTTTAAACTATTTTGTTGTATAATAAAAACGGAGGGTATATTATGATAAAAGGAATTAATTCTAATAATTGTCCAGTTGATGTTATTAGAGAATATATTGAACAATGTATGAGAATGCAGGAAAAGTGTCGGGAAGAATACTGTCCAGTACCTAAGGAATACTTAATTCCTGAGGAAATTGTGCTATCAGAGGAAAGCGTTCGATTTTTTGCTAATAGTAGTATAGTAGATATAATTGGCGCTGGGGAAAAAGGTAAAGGTGGTCAATTCTATTGGAAGGCTAGTGAAAAATACCCAGCTCTTGAAGTAAGGGTAGCCCTAGATGAAGCAACAGGAAGATATCTTTTAACATACTTACGCGAAGAAGCTGGTCCAGAGAAAGATGAATTTGTTTGGGATAGTTCTACTAAAGAAGGTAAAATGGGGTTAATTGTTTTTGTTAAAAAAGAGGATTCTTTAGAAGATGTCTATGATGTTAATCATAAACTTTAGGAGATAATATGAATTTTAGAAAAGCGAATAATAGTGATTTAGAAGCAATTATGGCAATCTATATTAACCGTCAAGAGTGGTTAAAACAAAAGGGCGTTAATCTCTGGCAAGGTGCCGATTTTGTCGATCAGATATCTGATGAAGTGGCGGATGCTCTTCAAGGGCAGGCGCTATATGTCTTAGAAAACGAAACTGGAATTTTAGGCACCGTTATGTTGCAAAATAATAGTAACAATGATTACTGGGAAGATGATAATCAAAATTATTGTTACTTAACTAGATTGTGCGTTGATGTTAATTCAAAAAGCATGGGGTTAGGTAAAGTAATATTAGATTATAGTATTGAAGATTGTCAAAAGCTTGGCTATGAGAAACTGCGTTTAGATTGCCGAGCTGATAATAGCCATTTACCAGTGTTTTATGGTAATTATGGTTTTCAAGAAGTTGGAAGAAAGAAATTTATTTTACCGAATGGAAAACCAGATGCTGATTCGATTTTAATGGAAGTAAAAATTATCAAGAAACATTACTCATTATAAATATTGAAAGGGAGAAGATTATGAGAATAGGAATTAATGTTGACGGGGTTTTAACTAATATGGAGCAATGGCAACTAGACTATGGTAGCAAGTTCTTTTTGAGCAACCATAATACAGAGGTGGCCAATCATAAAGCTTATGATGCATCTGAAGTTTTTGCCGTAGAAGAAAACAAGAGCTTAGACTTTTGGAATAAATATTTAAAAATATATGTAACAAAAGAGCCAGCTCGACCATTTGCTAGTGAAATAATAAAGAAGCTCAAAAAAGAGGGTAATGAAATTTATATTATTACCTCAAGGAATTTTACGACAGAAAACACTAAAGATGGTAAGAAGATGAGAAAGATTCTTCTTCACTGGCTAAAGAAGCAAAATATCCTTTATGATAAAATTATTTATACTAGCGAAGAAAAGCTAACAGCTTGTATAGAAAATGAAATTGATGTAATGATTGAAGACAAGGTCGACAATATAAATCAAATCGCTAAGAAAATACCAGTAATCTGCTTTCACGCTAGTTACAATGAGGAATGTAATGGGAAAAATATCACCAGATGCTATAGCTGGTATGATGTTTATGTTAAAATAAAAAACATAGCGAGTAAAATAAAAAATTAAGATAAACATTTTGCCTGATAAAACATTTTCAAAAGGAATTAAATTTGTTATAATAATAAACAGATAATTAAGGAGCGATTATAGTGAATGTAGAGCCATTAAACTCTAATTATGATAATGATGTAAATAAGCAAATAGAACAGTATCTGGTTATTAATAATTTGTATGGCAAAATAACTAAAAATCCCTTAAACTTCAAAGTTCAACAAGATAATTATCAAGGAAACAACACTCAAAAAGTATTGCTTGATAATCAAGTTGAAGCTTTTTTAGAAACCACAACAGATAATTATTCTTTTGATTATAGAATTATTGCTAGTGAGATAGCTAATTTATTTGATGTTAAAGCAGTACCGATATATCGTTTTATAACAAACGGAACCAAAAAAGGAATAGTGTATCGTAGTAATACAGAAATTGATGAGGTTGCCTTAAACTTTAGCCAAATTGCAAAATCTTTATATAAAAAGATTCAAAGCGGTGCTATTGATGGCCGTGCCTGGTTAGAATCAATTTCCCAACTACCGCAAGCTATGGTAGATAAGCCGATAACTAATCATGAAGATCTTAAAAAAATTATTGAATTACCGATTTACGTTGCTGCTCAATCATTTGCTAATATGCCAAAAATTAAATTTATTAAGTTTCGCCAAGAATACTTTGCGATGCTTATGATAGATTACCTTCTTAATCAGCCAAAAAGAGCTTTGGAAGACTATTCGATGGTAGTAAACAAAAAAACTAATGAACCTTCGTTTGGGGCGCTTAGTTCTTATGGTTCGCCAACTGATTCTAAAATAAAAGCTAACGAGTATTTTTTAAATATTTTACTAGTTGATCGAGAAGCCTTAATTGAATGTTTATATAAAAGTTATTATGAAGATATCGAAGATTTCTCCAGAATGGTAGCCGATTATTTACCTGATTATAAAAAGAGCGCTGAGCTAATTATTAAAAATAATTTTAAGACAGAAGATTATCAGCCGTTATTATCAGCCATTAATCTTAATCTTGAAAAGATATGTAGTTTAGAAAAAAGCTATCGAAATGAGCAAAAAAACTCGATTGATTTAACTCAGACAAACATTGGTATTCAATTGAAAGCAAAACGGAATAATAATGAGGTTGCCGCAAAATACCCAGATCAAGATGTTGTTGCTGAGCTATCTTCGGAAGAAGTTGAACTACCTGATGATGGCATTAAACTAACCCTTGAACCAGATAACAGGCGTAGTGGTTTTATTAACAAAACAATTATATTTTTGCTAGTCGCTTTTGTCTGTGGAATAGGCGTTGGGATTGGCTATATTATATTCAACTTAAGCGGGATGTAATATTTTCCGCTTTTTATTTGCATTAGTAACTAAAAAGATATAAAATAAGCATATATATTAAAGGAGATCAGATCATGGGAATAGTATATGATAAAGTTCACGAATTTATGAAAAGGTATCCAGGAGGAATATATTGGCTTCGTCAAAGACTTCATAGCAAAGTTATTCAAACTCATTTAAACACTGACGAAGAAATACTATATGCTTTTGCCGGTCAAAAAAACGATAAGTTGTTTGATATTTTTTCTTCGGCCACAATCGTTTTAACTAATAAGCGAATTTTATTTGGTCAAAAAAGACTACTATTTGGGTATGCCTTGACCGCTATTACTCCCGATTTATTTAATGATATGCAAGTTTACCAAGGCGTATTGTGGGGAAAAATTGTCATTGATACAATTAAAGAATGCGTAACAATATCAAAACTGGCTAAAAAATCGTTGCCAGAAATTGAAACAGCCATTTCTACATATATGATGAGAGAAAAGAAAAAATATAATACGGTCTATATTAATAATAAAGACGCAAAAGATTAAAAGGGAGATAAAATGAAAAAAAATGTATTATTCATAGTAGTTATAATTCTTTGCATAATTACATTTATATATTATTATTACCAACCAAAAGATTATACGATTACTTATCAAGTTGGTAAGTTTGAAATACTGGAAAAGTATGATAAAAAGAGCCAATTATATTTCTATGAAATAAAAAGCGGTTCAAATACATTTGAAAGTGTTGTCTTTCAAAAGTATTCGACTGAAAGAAGGTTCATTACAACCGTAAATAAACACCAGAGTGATGAAACAACTTGCATAACTACTAATATGACACCACCATTATGTAAAAACGAAACGCGCCAAATAGCATATTCCTTAGTTACTAAAGAATTAAAAGCTAAGATTAATTATAAATTACCTAGTCAGATAAACCTTAATAAAAAATATAATAAGACGGAAATAAATAACTACCGAGGTTATACTTTTGCAATCTGGAATTATCGGGGGTTTGATTTAATATCTGAAAGCCGTCAGAAATCATTAAAACTTTTTAAACGAGACGTTTATACTGCTCCTATTATTACGCAAATTAATAATTATATATTAATTGCCGACTATGATGAAGCTTTTAGCTTCAAGAAGTTCTATGTTATAGATATGCTTAAAGGGCGGATTAAAGAATGGCAAATTAAAGCCGAGATTTCGCTTGATAGTTATATTTTAGGGACAAAAGACCATAGTGTTTATTTAGTTGATCGCAAAAACAAAATTGAATATGAAATAGTGCCACATAAACAAAGAATGAGGGTTATCGGGACCGAAAGTATAAAAGGAAAGATTCTAAAAAACGGGGAATGGGAAGCGATTGGATTAAATAAATTAGTTAGTCAGGATTATGCTTTTAGTGAACCAAAAACACATAACTATTTTATTATTAACAATCAACTTTATTTAAAATATTTTGATAGCAAAAAAATTATTAAAGCGAGCAATTTCAAGATTGATAAAATCATTACGGTAATTAACAACGAAGTCTTTTATCTTTTTCAAGATCGGTTATATGCCTTTAACGATCAAACTTTTGAGCAGCTTTTATTAAGAAATTTTGAATGGAATTTTAATAATCAAAATGTTATTTTTATCTATAAATAAGTAGTAAAAAACATGAATATCATGTTTTTTTAATTGGGTATATGTTATAATAACTAAGAATAGGAGTGGGTTAAATGATTTTAAAAAAGCCATATGGTTTGCTCATAAAATACTTTAGATTAATCCATCTCATTTTAACAATCCCAATGATTTATCTTTCAATTAGAACGACAAATATTTATAACTTTCTAGATAATTATATTAAAGATGGCTATACAACTAACTTGAAGGATATTCCTTCAACTTATGTTAATGGTTTTATGTATTTAGCAGTTATTCTAATAATAATAACGGTTATTGCAATTACTTATTTAATGAATGCCAAAAAGAAATCAATTAGGTTTTATCTTTTAATTACAATTTATTTTATTGCTCTATTGAGTTATATCTACTTAATCTATAATTTATTAGCAAAGATAGAAACAAAAACGATCGACTCTTCCGTTGCTTTAATGTATCGGGATATATCTCAAATAACGTATTATATTAGTTATTTGATAATTGGATATACCTTAATTAGGGGAATTGGTTTTGATATTAAAAGTTTTAATTTTAACGAAGATTTAGAAGATCTTGATTTGAGTGAAGAAGACTCAGAAGAAATTGAAGTAAATATAAATATTGATAGATATGAAATTGAAAGAAAAATAAGAAGTAAAATTCGTGATACAAAATATTATATTTTGGAGAACAAACTAATTTTTACCTTTATTTTAATTGGAGTAGTATTATTTAGTGTGGCATCTTTAATTTTGAATGTTAAGGTTTATAATAAATATTATAAAACCAACACGGTATTTCAATATAATGGATTTGATGTTAAAGTTACTGATTCTATGATTAACATTTATGATTATAAGGGTAATATTATTCACGAAAATAAAGCGTATTTAGTAGTGGTTGCTGAATTTAAAAATAATTCAAGTAGCGCAGCAGGAATTAATAAAGACGATTTTGCTTTATATTTAGATGATAATATTGTTTTATATCCAAAATTAGATAAAAGTGGTAATTTTATTGACGTTGCTAGCCCCTACTATGGCGGTAAACTAAGAGCGAAAACAAACAATGTTATTTGCCTAGTTTATGAACTATTAAATTCTCAAATAAAAAGCGAATATGAAATCAGAATTTTAATTGGGACAACAAAAGAAAAAGAAATCTTAGTTGGCCGTTATAAAAAAATTCAGATCTCACCAGTCGTTGAGAGCAAGGATATTATTAAACGCGACTATAAATTAAAAGAAGAAATAAGTTTTACTGGAACGCCATTATTAGATTCAACGTTAGTGGTTAATAGTTATGAATTAACAAATCGTTATGAATATAGTTATGATTATTGCCTTGATGATAAATGCCAACCATCAGTTGGGGTGGTTGGAATAGACTATGTAAAAACTAAAGGTGGAATCCTTCTTGTATTAGAAACTAAATTAAAATTGGCCAAAGAATCGAATTATGCTTCCTATGATTTAATTAATCATAACTTCTATGTAGATTTTGCTAAACTTAGATATAAGAACGACAAAGATGTTTATAACGAATCCGGTTTAATTAATCGAACCCCAACAAATTTAAAAGATTTTGATGTGTTTCAAGTCAAAGCCGATGTTGCTAATGCAAAAACAATTGATCTTATCTTAAATGTAAGAGGAAAAGAAATGACAATCAAATTAAAATGAAAGCTTTAGGCTTTCGTTTTAGTCTGGTCTGATTGACAAAGATCTTATATTAAGATAAAATATAATCACCAAAAAAGATGGGGCCTTAGCCAAGTGGTAAGGCAAGGGACTGCAACTCCCTGAGCACCGGTTCAAATCCGGTAGGCCCCTCCAGAAGAAAACAAAAGAGTTTCCAAATAAGGAGGCTCTTTTTTAAAAATGATATAGATATAATAGAAAAAAATCTTTTAAAGTCAGATAATTAAAAGATGGTGCTCTTATAATGCAAAAATGTGCTATAATTTTATTAACAATAATATAAAATAGGTGAATAAGTATGCAAAGTAAGAAAGTTAAAAAGATATGGATAGCAGAAGATAATCCTAGTATTCAAAGGACAAAAGAAAAATGTCTAAATTGTGGACAATGCCAAAAAACATGCTGGGAAAAAACGGGATTAAAATTTGATAAAGCTAAACTAAAAGAGCCGGTTTGTCTTAATTGCGGGCAATGCATTTTAACTTGCCCAACTGGTGCTTTAACACCAAAATATGAATATAAAAAAATTCTCGATCTAATTCATGACACAAACAAAACCGTGATTATTTCAGCTGCCCCTGCTACAAGAGTGGCAATTGGTGATGAGTTTAAATATGAACCAGGGGCTTTTTTAGAAGGAAAAATGGTTGCTGCTTTAAAAAAGATTGGGTTTAGTTATGTTTTTGATGTAACGTTTGGTGCTGATTTAACAATAATCGAAGAAGCTAATGAGTTAGTAAACCGGCTAAAAAATAAACTTGTTTTACCCCAGCTTACTAGTTGTTGCCCTGCTTGGGTAAAATATGTTGAAATCTTTCATCCGGAATTAATTCCTAATTTAGCAACATCGAAAAGCCCAATTGCAATGCAAGCTGCTATTATTAGGACATATTTTAGACGCTTGAAGGATATTGATCCTAATGAGATAATTAATGTCGTTGTTGTTCCTTGTACGGCAAAAAAATACGAAATAAAGCGCTCTGAAATTCAAGGTATCGATTATGCTATTACTACTTCTGAGTTAGCAATGATGATTAGGGAAAGTGAAATAGATTTCCGTGATTTAAGTGATGAAAATTTTGATTGTTTACTTAGTAAAGGAAGTGCCTCTGGATTACTTTTTGGTATTTCTGGTGGAGTAATGGAAGCAACTTTAAGAACCGCCTATGCTTTATTAACTAACAAAAAGGCTCCGGCTGAAATGCTATCTTCTGAGTTTCTAAAAGAGCCGATTGGTTTTAAGGAAGCAACTGTTAAAATAGGTGATTATGATGTAAAAATTGCGATAGTTAATGGTTTAATAAATCTATCTGAATTATTACCAAAAATCAATCAATATGATTTTATTGAAGTTATGAACTGCTCAGGCGGATGTATCGGCGGTGGAGGGCAACCTCTAGCCAGTAAGAATCCTAATTTAATTTCAGAAAGGCTAAATAATTTATACAATAATTGCCAAAACATGGAAACCCAAGTTAGTTACAATAACCCGGATATTCAAAATGTTTATCGTTGTTTCTTAGGAGAACCACATAACGATTTATCTCAAAGTCTCTTGCATACCACCTACCGCCCCCAAGAAGAGGCTTGGAAAAAAGGCAAAAGGGGTTAACTAATCCCCGGTTATATGGTATTATGATAATATATAAGGGGCATTGTTATGGAGAAGAAAACAGTATTATTTTTAATAATAATTGGTCTTGTTACAACAGCGTTTGCTGTTGCAGCGGCTACTTTTGCCTATCTTTCTTCTTCAACAGTTAGCCAAAACCCAATTAAACAAACAATCATTCAAACAAAAACGTACCCAGCAACAATTACATATGATCAAAATAAAGAAATAAATATCGATTATACTAGCATGGAAGCTAATAACTCTGTTACTTTGTCTATCCATAATACTAATCCTATAGAGGCAATAACTTACTATTTATACTGGGAGGATGTGACAAATTCTGCTAGTGATTTAGGCTTCTATGTAATATGTAACAACAATGCTAATGGTGAAATTCAGGAGCAAAAAGATTTAACAGTTCTTCCGGAAAAGATAAATAACTTTGAACGGCTAACCAAGGAAATTGTTTTAATGGCTAAAACAACTCATACATGCTCTGTAGAAATTAAGTCAATGGATTTAAATATCGAACCTAATAATAATGAAAATATAAAATTTACTGGGACAATTAAAGTTGGAATAAAGTAAGGGGTCGAGAAATGATTAATAAAGATAGCGTCGATCAAGAATTAGAAAATGAATTCATGCTGTTAAAAAACGAGGAATTAAGAATTAAAAACAAGCAAACAAAAACCCTTTATATCATCTTCTTTGCTGCTTTAATTCTTGCTTTTTTGAGTTCAATATACGCCTACTTAAATTACCGTTCTATAAAAAATCAAGTTAGTGATAAAACTGGCGGAATAGTAATTAAATATGATAATGGTGCTGACTATGAAGCGCTTGATATTAACCCGGGATGGCAAAATGAAAAGGCAAAAACTTTTAGTATTGTAAACAAAAGCAAAAATGAAATAAGCTATAATCTAACATGGATAAAGGTTACTGGGTTATCAAATCAATCTAAACATTTAGTATATTCCCTTTATCAAAATGATAAGATAATTACTGAGCGACAAGCATTGCCAAATCAAGAGGCGATACTGATTAAGAAAAAAATTCTTAATCCTGGTGAAACTCATAATTACCGGGTATCGTTTTATTATTTAACTTTAAATGATAAGCCAGAAGATATTATTACAAAGGAATTTAAAGGCACTTTTTGGTTTAAAATAAACCAATAGAGCGAAAAGAATTAAATAACAAGAAAAAGGATTATAAGTCCTTTTTCTTGTTTTTTAAAGTTATATAAATTATAATGAAGGATAGAATAGGGGTTATTTACATGGGCGAAGATAGAAAGAAGTTTAGATTATCATCTAGTCTTTTGATGATTAAAAACATTGTGGCCTGGACTTTAATTTTTATCTTGGCAATAATTGCAACTTTTATCGTGTATTACTTAATAATGAGTAAAATTGCAAGTATAAAAGGGCAAGAATATGATCCTAAATATGCCATGTATACAATTATTAGTCCAAGTATGGTCCCAAATATAAATGTTTATGATGTTATTGTCAGTAAAAAAACAACCGATATAGATTTACTAAAAATTAACGATATCATTACATATGTTTCAACAAGTGAAGCTTCCTTAGGAAAAATAATCACCCACCGCGTTATAGATATAATTGATGATGAAGGACTAATTAAAATTAAAACCCAAGGAGATAATAACTTATCCCCAGACTCTTCTTATGTTACAGCAAAAAACCTAATTGGCCGAGTAGTTTTGAGAATTCCAAAAATTGGTCGCCTCCAGAAGTTCTTATTAGGTTCAATGGGTTGGTTAGTATTTATAATTATTCCAGGAATCTTTTTAATAATATTTGACCTAAGAAAAATAGCCCGAAATAAAGCTAAGAAAAAAACCATTATAAACCAACCATCACCAATAACTAATGAAAATCCTATTATAAACCGGGAATCAATTGTAAATAATCAGTTTAATCAGCTGCCGAACCAAAATAGTTTTTCTTCTGAAGCACAACCAAATAATCAGGGCCTTCAGCAAGCAAGTCCGAATACGCCTTCTTTAGATATAAAGCCTAATGATGAGCCAAATAATATTGATAACAATGAACCCCGGACAGTTGAAATAACCACCTTGGCAGAATTACCAAGCTTAGAAAAAGATCAAAATGAAAAGCAGTCATTATAAAAAACATTTGGTTTTATTATAAAAGAATGGTAATATAAAAATTGTGGTAAGAATGAAAAATAATGATCGAAAAAACATAGTAATATTAATAACCGTTTTAACAACGATGGTTTTGTTGTTGGTTGGAACTAGTTACTATTATGGTTCTACCCTTGATTGGCTTAATCAGCACTGGATAATTCCCGATTATTTTCGCCAGCTTTTTTATGATACTAAGCAGTTAATCCCAAGTTTTGCATTTAATATTGGGGCCGGCCAAAATATTTTTAATTTATCATATTATGGACTATTAAGTCCGTTGATCCTAATTTCATATTTTTTCCCCTTTATTAGGATGGTTGATTTCGTTGTAATTATGATCTTTTTAGTTTTAATCTTAACCATCATTCTTTACTATTACTGGCTTCGTCAAAGATTTACTTCCCAAATATCTTTTTGGGGAACACTTATTTTTCTTTGTGCCGGGCCGTTATTATTTCATAGCCATCGTCATCTAATGTTTATTAGTTATCTTCCTTTTACAATTATGTCTTTATGGGGAGTTAACCGATTATTCAAAATAAACAAAAAAGACTTATTGATACTAAGCGTTTTTTTAACTATAATGACCAATTATTATTTTAGTGTCAGCTCAATTCTAGTTGTTATAATTTATGCAATCTATAAGTATTTAGAAACCAATAAAAAAATATCCCTTAAAGCAATGATTTATTGGTTTCTAAATTTTATAAAGCATCTGATTCTACCAATAATAATGGGAGCAATAATTTTATTACCAACAATTTACGTTATTCTATCTGGACGTTCAGATACTAACGTAACAATGAATATCTTGGAAATGATTATTCCTATAATAAATCATCGTATCTTTTTATGTAACGGTTACTCCTTAGGTATAACAGCATTTACTTTCTATAGTATAATTGCTTTTGCCTTTTCGGCGAAGAAAGAAAGACGCTTTTTAGGTATAGTTTTCTGCTTATTATTGTTGTTTCCGATTATATTATTTATTTTAAATGGATTTATGTATACTAGTGGTAAGGTGCTGATTCCTTTTATTCCATTAGCTGGCCTAGTCGCTGCTTACACGTTAGAAGAAATGCTAAATAAATTTACGAGAAAAGACTTATATTTGGGAACGATTGTTTGTTTAGGAATGATTATTCATTTAATAATGAATATTATAACTGAAGCAGAGTATGGTTATATTTTTGATTTTTGCTTCTTTTTCCTGAGTTTCTTATTACTTTATAGATTTAATATGAAAAAAACTTTTCTCACAATGCTTTTCTTAACATTAATGTTCTCGACTCTAATTTCTAGTAACTATGATCAACTTGTTGATAACAACTATCTAGAGGAATTTTTAAACGAGAAAACTAGCAAGAAGGTTAATTCGATTTTGACTGAAGATAATTCCTTTTATCGAATTAGTAATTATGAACACAAGGGCTATAGTGTGAACCAAGTATTAGGTCCAGAGCATTATCAAGCAACCATATATTCTTCAGTTGCTAATTCAAATTTAAATTATTTTTATAATTATTCAATTGGTAATGAGAACCCGCATCGTAACCTGGCAATGAATAGTCAACCACTTAATATCTTTTATAATATTTTCATGGGAAATAAGTACGCTTTTACGGAAACGCCCCTGATTGGTTATGAACAATTAAAAGACGGAGTCTTCATCAACAATCATGTCTATCCAGTTGGTTATGCAATCAGGTCAACTATTAGTATAAATGAATATCAAAAACTAGAATATCCTTATAATATTGAGGCTTTAATGTTAAATGCAGTTGTTAAAGATTCAAGTAATTTACCAAGCCTAACTAACATTAAGGAAATTGACTTAACTTATTCGTTAATCAAAGAGGGCTTAGAAATAAAAGAAGAGAACGGAATATACAGTATAACTGCCAAGGATACTAACCGTTTGCGTTTAGACCTAGACCAAAAGACAAGCGATCAAATTATATTATTATCTTTTGATATGATAATATCCCAGTCCTGTGAAATTGGTGATACATATATCACTATTAATGGTATTACTAATAAGTTAACATGTGCTGAATGGAAGTATCAAAATAATAACAATCATTTCCAGTATACGCTTAGTTCAAATCAACCAATTGAGTTTTTAGATATTACCTTTGGTAAAGGGAAATACCAAATTGGAAATATAAAAACATACGTAATGGAATATAAGGCCCTTGTTGATTATCAAAAAGAATTGGATCCATTTGTTATTGATCGTAAGCTTACTTATGGTGATCAAATAGTTGGTCAGATAAAAGTTAGAGATGATGGTTATTTCATTCTTTCTATTCCGTATGATAAGGGCTTTAGTATAACAGTCGATGATCAACCTGTTACCTATGAAAAAGTTAATGAGGCCTTTATTGGTTTTAAAATTAATAAGGGGCAGCACAAAATTGAGCTTAGATATAAAGCGCCTTATCTTTTAACCGGAAAAACAATTAGCTTAGGGGGATTTATGATTTTTGGCTGGCTTATAATGACTGAAATTAAGAGAGGAACAAAAGATGCTAAAACTAAGAAACATGTATAAAAAACATGAAGAAGTACTCAATTATTTAATTGTTGGTGGAACTACCACGATAGTAAGTATATTAAGCTACATGTTATTAAGAGAAGTGGTTAATAACTATATAATTAATACTATATTATCGTGGATAACTGCTGTCTTATACGCCTATATTACTAATCGATTATTTGTCTTTAAAAGCAAAAATAAAAAAGTAATTAGTGAAATCAGCAAGTTCTTCACCTGCCGATTACTGACTTTGGGAATCGAAATAGTTGTTATGTTTGCACTGGTTGACCTAATAAGAATGAATGATGCCCTTGCCAAAACACTAGTACAATTTATTGTCTTAACAAGTAATTATCTTTTCAGTAAAATATTTGTTTTTAAAAGGCCTAAATAGAACTTATAATAAAGCTATTTCTAATAATCCTTTTTATTATCAAAAAAACACTATAAATATTTACTTTTATTCTTAGCTTTGCTATAATCATAGATAGATAATAGGAGTGATTTTATGGTGACATCATTGAGCCCAGAAGTAACTAGATTACTTGATCGATTATATAATTTAAGGGGTCTAGATAGCGAGATAATTAAAGCTATTGAAGCTGAAATAGCAAATTCGACAAGAATAAAAGAACAGTTAAAGAAAACTGCTGAATTAAACGGTACCGAAATGGAAACCGTTGCTTATAAAAAGCGGGCATTAGAAGAAGAATATGCTGAATTTAATCTAGCGTTTGAATCGATTCACGGGCAAAAATTTTCAGTTATCTTTGACGAGCTTGAAATAGATCTTGATATTGATGGGATTAAAGCGGAAATTCGAAAAAAGTTCCCTGAAACTCAAGAGTCATTAGAGACAAAACTAGGAACATTAAACATTGAAATAAATGAAAGTGAAGCAAAAATTAAAGAGATTGATGATCGCAAAGCCGAAATAGATTTGAAAAAAGATGAGGCGGTTCGTAATCAAACTGAACTAAATAGAATGTTAGATGAAATTTTCAAAGGAAGCGAGGATATTTCTAAGCAATCAGTGAAATCATTACTTAAATTATTTCGTTTTACCGAAGAAGAATGCGACGCTTTGGCTAAAATGCTATTATTCCCTGAGGATACATTATTTATTTATGATCGGATTATGAGCCAAAATATTAATGGTCAAACTGTAGCCCAAGTTGTTCAAGGAGAGAGTAAGCAACAAGAAGTTGATCAAAATCCTAATCCAGTGGAATTTGATGCTGACTATATAGCGGAAAAATCCGAAGAAGACCCAGTATTTATTAACGGAGCAGATGAAGCAGTTGAAACGAATTTTGATTTCGGCTTTGATCCTAAATTAGGGAATTTTAATACTGACTATTTAGCGGAAAAACCCGAAGAAGAAGAGCCAACCATCAGTGATGAATTAAAAACCGTTTTAACGGAAAGTAATTTAGATATAACTAAGTTTTCCTTACAACAATTAACTGATTTAGAAAGTTGTGAAATAAAAAAGGTTATTAAAGTTAATGAAGATATAATGAGACTGCTAGATATTGATCCATATGTTAATAGCGGGTTACTAATTGATTTAGATTTAGAGTTTAAAGTGAACCAGTTATTAGATAATGGTAAATCTTATATTGATATTAGAAACTGTTTATCAATTCTTGATATCGATGCTAATCAAATGCAAGCTTATTTTGAGTTATTTACTAAGAATAATTATGATTTAACAAAAATTCCTTTAATTGTTTATGTTAATAGTCCAATGAACTTCCTTACTAATATTAAAGAACTAAATAAAAGAAATTATTTTGTTGATGATAAACAAATATATAATAATGCGGCAGATTTATTAGGCGATCCAACCGATACAATCGCGATTCTATATTTAATTGAAAAATATAAACTTGCTATAACAAATGCTGATGGAAAGATTGATCTAACAATTATTAATATTGATCCTAATCAATTTGAAGAAAGAATTAATGCTTATTGTGAAGCTGGAGCTGAAGATTTAATCGCTCAAAACCCAAGAAACTTAGCCTTAGATGCTAATGTAGTACTGGCTAGAATAAAATATTGCCAATTAAATAACGTCCCATATTTAACAAAAGCAGAGGGCGGGAAGTATTTATCATACATTTTCGATCAAACAGAATTTGAAAGCGTTGTTGGCGATGTTAGTCTTGAAAGTTATATGCCAAAACCAACCGATATTAATCAACTATTAGAAGATAAAATTGCTGGAGCAAAAGAAGTGATAGATTATATAACTAATTATTCTGCAGCAATTGAGGGAATGTCTTATCAAGAAGAAGATTTAAAGAGGTTAATTGATAAGATTGAATCAATCGCAATTACTAAAGGAAATACATATTACATCAACGATATAAGTTTTGCAAAAGCACGGGTTATAGAGAATTTGCGAAGGCTTGATATGAATACAAATTCGATATTATTTAATTATCCAGACAACGAACTTGCTGCGATTGCTTTATTTGCAAATACTAATAAAACTGAAGAAGAATATAATATAGTTGATGAATTATTAGCTCCTCAAGAAACATTTGGAGGAAAAGGAATATGAAATTTTTAGAAGAATTAGGGTTTGAATCAAAAGTGATATTAGAATTAGAAGGAAGTATTCCGCCAAATATAAAGAACAAGATAATTGACTTCCAAGGAATAGTTATTGACAACATAAGTTATTTAAAGAACATTGGGGTAACAAATTATACTGAAGCATTTAAATCGTATTATGATATGTTTCTGATTGATACGACTAATTTCAAGGAAATATTTGAAAAATATGACCGCGAAGATTTAATTGATAAGTTGAAAAATAACCTGGCAATTATCGAACATTTATAACTATAACTTAAGCACATATTATGTGCTTTTTTGTTTTTTAAAAGCCATATTTATGGTATAATTTAAGTAGAACAGGATGATTAAAATGGATATTTATAAAGACTTAAATAGTTGCCAATTAGAGGCAGTTGAGCACGTTGATGGTCCTTGTTTAATCATTGCTGGAGCAGGTAGTGGTAAAACAAGAGTTTTAACAACTAGAATTGCTAGTTTAATTAGTAAAGGTATCAAAGATTATAATATCTTAGCGATTACTTTTACTAATAAAGCCGCCAAAGAAATGCGTGAACGACTTGAAGTTCTAGTGCCCGATAACAGATCGTTTGTCGGAACTTTTCACTCTTTGGGCGTTAGAATTATTAGAGAAAATCATGATTTGTTAGGTTTGACGGCAAATTTTTCAATTATTGATAGTGATGATGTTCTAGCAATTATTAAAAGAATCTTAAAGGGAATGGGTTTAGACCCAAAAGTATATGCGCCTTCGTATATTAGAAATCGAATTAGTTTTATCAAAAACGAGATGCTTACAGAGGGCGAAATTAGCAAATTCTTTAATACGCCGCCAGAGAAAATAGCTGAGCGGGTATATTATGAATATAAAAGTATTTTAGCTAATAATAATTCGGTTGATTTTGATGATTTGTTAAAACTACCAGTGCAATTATTTTACGAAAACCCTTTAGTTTTAGAAAAATACCAAGATAAATATCGATATATTTTAATTGATGAGTATCAAGATACAAATGAAGTGCAATACATTTTTTGCAAATTATTAGCAAAAAAACATCAGAATCTTTTTATTGTTGGTGATCCTGATCAATCGATTTATATGTTTCGTGGGGCTAATTTTAAGAATATATTAAACTTCGAAAAGGATTATGCTAAAGCAAAGGTGATTTCTTTAGTGGAAAACTATCGAAGTACTAAATCTATTTTAGATGTTGCTAACTCGGTTATTAAGCATAATAAAGACCGCAAGGAAAAAGAACTATGGAGTTCAAAGGGAGAAGGCATTAAGTCGAAATATATTAGAGCTTATGACGGTAAACATGAGATGACTCTAGTGATTGATGAAGTAAGAAAACTATTAAATGAGGGGTTTTGCGAAAAAGATATTGGAATTCTTTATCGGACTAATGCTCAAGCTAGGCTAGTTGAGGAAGAATTCATTAAAGCCAACATTCAATATAATGTAGTTGGCAGTTATTACTTTTATGCTCGAAAAGAGATAAAAGACCTTCTTTCCTATTTAAAGTTAATTTCAAACAAAGATGATGATATTAGTTTGCGAAGAATTATTAATGTTCCAAAAAGGGGAATTGGCGAAAAAGCCATTAGTAATTTAGAAAAAGATGCCTTAAGTAGAGGAATAAGTATGTTTGAGGCGATAAATAATGGTAAAGAAGAATTATTTAAAGAGATGATTAATGAAATAACTAAGGAAAGTGAAAAACTTTCTTTAACTGAATTAATTGATCTGATTTTAGAAAAAACTGGTTTGCAAAGCGAATTAGAATCAGATAAAACCCTTGAAAGCGATCTAAGACTTGATAACTTAATGGAGTTCAAGAGTATTACAGCATCCTTTGAAGAAAAAACCGGGAGCGTTAATTTAAATGACTTTCTTGAAGAAGTAAGTTTAATTGCTGATATATCTGATCACAAGGAAAACCATAATGCAGTTACCCTAATGACCCTTCATGGTGCTAAAGGATTAGAATTTGAAGTGGTTTTTATTATTGGGATGGAAGATGGTATTTTCCCTCATACTAATGCGTTTTTAGAAGAGGGCGGGATTGAAGAAGAACGCCGTTTATGCTACGTTGGGATTACTCGAGCAAAACAAAAACTATATATTAGTAATGCGAAAAGAAGAATGCTTTATGGTAAGGAAACAATTAACCCACCTAGTAGGTTTATTAGTGAAATTGATAAATCACTACTTGATATTCAGAACAAAAATATGCTTCCACCAGAAAAAGTTCAAATGGCAGAAATGTACTCGCAAGATATCATAGATTATCAAAATGGTGATATTGTTATGCATACGATATATGGTCGCGGAGTAATAGTTGAACTTCAAGACGATTTCATCAGTGTTGCCTTTGCCAAAAATTATGGAATAAAGAAATTATTAAAGAATCATAAAAGTATTAAAAAAATTAAATAAAATATTTATTATTATATATAAATCTAAGGAGTTGATATGATGGATATTAAAAATCGAATTGCTGAATTAGTTCGGCAAATTAACGAGTGGAATTATGAGTATTATACGTTGGATAATCCTAGCGTTTCTGATCAAGAGTGGGATAAAACCGTTCGAGAATTAAAAACTCTTGAAGCAAAATATCCTGAGTATGTCAGAGAAGATTCACCAAATCGAAAAGTTGGCGGAGTCGTTTTAGATAAGTTTGTTAAAGTCAATCATAAAATACCCCTTTTTAGTTTAACTGATATGTTTAGCGAAGAGGAAGTAAAAGAATTTGATGCGAGAATAAGGGCTAATGGTTTTAAACCCGAATATGTTTGTGAGCTTAAAATTGATGGATTAGCCGTTTCCCTAGTATATGAAAAAGGCGTTCTAGTTAGAGGAGTAACTAGAGGTGATGGGGTTGTTGGGGAAGACATTACCAATAATATTAAAACTATTAGAAGCATTCCTCTGACCTTAAATGAACCGATTGATATTGAGTTTCGTGGTGAAATATTCATGGGTAAAAAAACTCTAAAGCAAATTAATCTTAAAAGAATTGCTGAAGGTTTAGAACCATTAAAGAACACCAGAAATGCCGCAGCAGGTAGCATTCGTAATTTAGATTCAAAAGTTACTGCCGAGCGTAATTTAGACGCTTTCTTTTATCATTTACCTAATCCATTAGACTACAATCTTCAAACTCATTTTGAGGCCTTAAATTATTTTAATCATTTAGGTCTTAAAACGAATAATTATAATAAATTAGTCAATAATATTGATGAAGTAATTGCTTATATTGATGAATGGTCAACCAAGCGAAGCGCTCTGCCCTACGAAATTGATGGGGTTGTAATTAAAGTGAATAATATTGCTGATCAAAACACTTTAGGATATACAGCAAAATACCCTAGGTGGGCAACCGCGTATAAATTTCCCGCAACAGAAGTGGTCACTAAATTAGTCGATATAATCTTTACTGTTGGCCGAACTGGTCAAATAACACCTAACGCTGTTTTAGAACCCGTTATAGTTCAAGGCTCAACTATATCTCGTGCCACATTGCATAACGAAAATAATATTATTGATAAAGACATTAAAATTGGTGATATGGTTTATATTAGAAAAGCCGGCGATGTTATCCCTGAGGTAATAAGTCCAATTGTGGCAAGAAGAACTGGAGCCGAACAGGAATTCCAAATGATCAAGCAATGTCCAATTTGCCACTCAAAATTAGAGAAAACCCCTAATCAAATTGAAACTATCTGTCCTAATCAAGAATGTGCCGCTCGTCAAATAGAAGGTCTTATTCATTTTGTCAGCCGCTCTGCTATGAATATTGATGGTTTAGGAGAGAGAATCATTGAGGATTTTTACAATCAAAAAATAATAAATAATGTTAGTGATATATATCGTTTATTCGAAAGAAAAAACGAATTAATAGAATTAGAAGGCTTTGGTAATCGGAGTGTTGATAATCTTTTATTATCAATCAATAATAGTAAGAATAATTCGTTAGAAAAGCTTATTTTTGGTTTAGGTATCCCTGGAATAGGGGCCAAAAACGCTAAAATATTAGCGAAGTATTATTTAACTATTGATAATTTAGCCGCGGCCAAAAAAGATGAATTAATAAACATTCCTGATATCGGTCCTATTCTAGCTTTAAATATCGTTAGTTATTTTGCGGATAAAGAGAACCAGATGATAATAGAAAACTTAAAAGAGTTAGGGATTAATACTAGATTTTTAGGAAAAACGGCTAGTTATAAACAATTCTTAACTAATAAGAAGGTTGTTATTACTGGGATGATATCGTTTATATCGAGAGATAAACTAAAAGAGTATATAGAAAACCACGGTGGGCAAACAGCCGAATCAGTTAGTAATAAAACCGATTATGTAATTGTTGGTAATGACCCTGGGAGTAAATATGACAAAGCTAAAGAACTTCAGCTTGAGATTTGGGACGAAGAAAAGCTTAGACAAATTATGGCGGAAAATGATTAATAAGATATTTCAAAAAATTGCGATTAGAACTAGTTTGTAGTATAATTAATAATACCATGAGAGGTGGAATAACATGAAAAAGTATTTTAAAAATAATAGAGTAATAAGTTTGCTACTTGGCATTATTATTTTAAGTGTTATTGTTATTATTGTTTTTTCCTTAAAATATTTTTACTTTGGTAATGGCCAAACAAATTATGGCGATCGATTAGGCGGTATCAAAGAGGTAACTATTAATGCCGAGCGCAAAAAGACTTTAGTAACTAAATTTGAATCAGATAAATTAGTCAAGAAAAGTACCCTTGATGTAGTAGGAAAAATAATATATATTGTTGTTGATTTTGAAACGAAGGCTTCATTGATTGAGGCTCAGTCAAAAGCTGTAGCTATGTTAGAAGAATTTAGTGAAAAGGAAGAGGCGTTTTATGATTTTCATTTTACCCTAAAACAAGTAGCTTCATCCGGCAATGATGGCTTTGTTATTTCAGGTGCGAAAAACGTTAAGGGAACCAACTTAGTTTGGAATAATAATCGTGTTCCGGTTGAAGAACCAAAAGCAGAAGGTAAAGAGGAATAGAAATGAAAAATACAAAAAAAATAATTATCTTTAGTATAATCCTTATTTTTGTTTTATTTTTAATTGGGTTAACATATAGAGTTTTAGCCGATGAAAATCGTTTAACAACCAAAGAAAAAGAATGGGTAACTCAAAACACGAGTACCTTTCATAATTTATCGGTAATTAACAATATAGATGTTGTTGGTAAAAACGGGCAGGGAATCATTTATGATTTTATTAATGATTTTGGTGCCGAATACAATTTAACAATAAATCCCGTTACATATAACTTAGGTGAAAAAACGGAAAGTAGAGCAATTAGGGTAAAAACAAAACCGCAGGAAAGCGATTTAATTTTTTACCAAGAACACTATGTTTTATTAAGTAAAAAGAGCGAATATATTTCAAATCTAGCTGATATTAAGAACTTAAATGTTGGAACAATAAGTTCTGATACTGAATATTTAAAAAGTTATTTAACAGATTTTAATTTAAAACCTTATGATAACGATCAACTATTACTTGAAGCTTTTGAGCTTGGGGTTGATATTCAGTATGTTATGGTACCACTAGAAACTTATTTAGGAATAATTTTAAGTTCAGATTATGAAATAATCTATCATTTAAGCGATATAATGCGTTATTATGTTTTCGAACCGGTTGCTGATGATACCTTAAGTTCAATTATTAAAAAGTATTACGCTACATGGCAAAGCGAGAAACTTAATATAGCAATAAACGCTTCGTTATTAAAAGTATTTTCTGAGGCCTTAAATATAACAAATAAAGACTTAGATGAAATGACAGCCCGGATTCCAAATTATGGTTTTGTTAACAACAGCCCTTACGAAGTAATAAGTGGGGGAAATTATGGGGGAATTGTTAGTGAATACTTAAATCGCTTCACGGCCTTTAGTGGGGTTGAATTTAAGTGCGTTAAATATCGTAATTATAATGTTTTTAACGCTGCGGTTGATCAAGGAAAAATAGATTTGTATTTTGACTATTATGATTTTTTAAATAGTTATAACGACATTAAATCACTGATGAAAATCAGTTATAAGATTATCTCTCCTTCATCATCAGATACTGTAATAAATTCAGAGCGTTCATTAGTAAATAAGGAAATCTATGTTCTTGAAAATAGTTTATTGGAAAAGCACTTTAAATCCCTTGGTGGAGTTAAAGTAAAAACCTATAGTAGTAACAAAGAATTATTTAAACTAACAAAAAAGAATTATTTAATCGCAATTGATTCTCAAATATATAATTACTATGTTAATGATGAATTAAAAGGTTATAATGATCGCTTTGAGGGCGAAATAAACCAAAATTATCAATTTAAATTTAAAAAAAGTAATAATATGACTAAACTATTTAGTAAATATATTACTACGATAGATCCTCAGGAAGTACTATATGCTGGATTATATAATCATTCAACAACAATTGCTAAGGGGAGTTTTCAAACCATTATAGCAAGGTATATCTTAATCCTTCTTGGGATTTCCGGGATTCTAATTTTTGTTTTCTTTAAGTCGAGTAAAAAAATTAAAATAGCTAAAAAAATAAAAAAAGAAGATAAGATAAAATATATAGACCATTTAACTTCATTAAAGAACCGTAATTATTTAAGCGAGAATGTTCTTAATTGGAATAAGAATACTATCTATCCTCAAACAGCGATAATTGTTGATTTAAATTGTGTTCAAGATATTAATGATTCCTTCGGTTATGAAGAAGGAGATAAGCAGATTAAAGCGGCAGCTAACACACTTATTAAAACACAATTAGATAATTCTGATATTATAAGAACGGATGGTAATGAGTTTTTAATATATTTAGTTGGTTATTCGGAAAAACAGATAATCAGTTATACCAGAAAACTATACAAAGAGTTTAAGAGTCTACCATATGATTTTGGTGCTGCTATAGGATATAGTATGATTACTGATGATATTAAAACTTTAGAAGATGCAATTAATGAAGCTGTCGAAAACATGAAAGATAAAAAAGAGGAATTTGAAGAGGAAAAAAATGAAAAAGATTAAAGAGTTCTTTCAAATGATTAAGTGGACGATTACTAGACCAGAAATGTTAATTCTTCCTGGTCATTTGGCATTCTTCTTCTTCCTTTCGATTGTTCCAACAATTACATTGATTAGTTATGGGGCCTCATTTTTAAATCTTTCAATTGACTTTTTATCAAATTTTATTTCAAAAGCTTTTGGGACCGAAGTTTCTAATTTAATTATGCCAGCTATTACAAGCACTAAGTTTAGCTTTAAGTTTATTATTACTGTCTTACTAGGATATTTTGTTGCTTCTAATGGTGCTGCAACAATCATTGTAACATCCAATACTATTTACGGAATAAAAGATAAAGGATTTTTAAAAAGGCGTCTTAAAGCGGCTATAATGACCTTCTTTATTATTCTTTTATTCTTATTTATTCTCCTAGTGCCAGTTTTTGGTGAAAAGATAATTGAATTAATTAGATATGTTAACTTAAACGCTAAGATAACCAAAGATATTGTTCTGATTTTTAATATTTTAAGAAGCCCAATCTCTTGGTTTGTTATCTTCCTTTTCATTAAAATTATTTATACAATGGCTCCTGATCGAAGAATGCCAAGTTCTGATGTGAATAGAGGAGCAATATTCACTTCGCTTGCCTGGATTATAATAACTAGAGTATTTTCGTATTATATTTATAATTTCAGTGTTTATAACATTTTCTATGGAAGTCTAGCAAACATTGTAATTCTTATGTTATGGATTTTCCTTCTAGCTTATATCTTTGTGATTGGGATGGCAATGAATTCCAGAGTAGAAGAAATAAAGTTAGAAAAAACAGCCCAATTATAAAAGATTTAGTTACTAAACTATAAGCAATAATACACCATTCTAAAAAGGATATAATTAAAAGGAGATTAATATGAAAAATAAAAATTTTATTTTAACATCTTATTATTTTCTAATTATATTATATTTAGAAATGGTATTTAAGTTGTTTATGGTTGATAAATTTTGGCGTTGGTCATTATTAAGTATGATAATTTATTTGATAGCTTTTAGCCTAGTATTAAACATAGTAACAAGTCTTTTTCCTAAAAAGATTAATAGTATTCTAATGAGTATCATAATTGCCATCTTGTCCTTCTGGTTTAGTTTTGAACTAGTCTTTGCCAAAATATTTGATGTTTACTTTTCAATTGCTAATTTTGGCCTTGCAGATCAAGCTTTTACTTTTTGGCGAGATGCCTTAAATTATTTTTTTCAATATTGGTATATATTACTAATAATGTTTATCCCTTTAATAATTACGCAAATAATTAAATCAAAGTTTAATCTAGAAAGAGAAGCGCGTTTTAAGATCATCATAATGATTATACTAGCAATTATTGCAATAGGCGTTTTTCAATTAACGTTGTTTATTAATCGAAAGCCAGCATATTCGGCCCAAAGATTATATTATGATATTTCTAATAATTCTTTGAGCATTGATAACTTTGGAGTTATCTCTGCCACTTTTTTAGAAATAAAAAGGGCTGTTTTTGGTTTTGATGAAAAAACTTCAAATTTAGTTGTTATTAAAAAGGAAGAAGTTGAAGAAACCCCTAAAAAGATAATATATAATAAGAGTGAGATTGATTTTTCCGTCTTAGCTAAGAACGAGAAAGATGAAGATTTAAAAGCGATGCATGCATATTTTGCTAATGATTCAGGAACAAAGAAAAACGATTATACTGGTTATTACGAAGGGAAAAATCTTATTTTAGTGATGGCTGAAAGTTTTAACTCGGTAGCTGTTTCAAAGGAAATTACACCAACTCTTTACAAATTAACAACAGAAAGTTTTGTTTTTGAGAACTTTTATACCCCGGTCATGTTAAGTACTTTGGGCGGTGAGTTTCAAGAATTAACTGGCCTATATCCTAGTTTATTAAATTCGGTATGGCGCAAAGGGAATAATTATTTTCCTTATGGCGTAGGTAATGTTTTTAACGATCTAGACTATCAGATTTTTGCTTATCATAATAACCAATATAATTTTCAATCCCGCGATAAATATTTAGCTGCTTTAGGTTTTAATAATTACTTAGGTTGTTATAATGGTCTAGAAAAAAGAATCAACTGTCGTCAATGGCCAGAAAGTGATGTAGAGATGATTGAAGCAACAACAAGTGACTTTATTACTAATGTACCATTTATGACTTATTATGTTACTGTTAGTGGCCATATGCCTTACAGTTGGAGCAATCAGATGGCCAAAAAAAATCGGGCAGTTGTTGCCCACTTAGAAATGAGTGAAACGGCTAAGGCTTACATCGCCACTCAAGTTGAACTAGATCGAGCCTTAGAATTACTAATTAAGCAGTTAGAAGAACATAATCAACTAGCTAATACAGTAATTGCCCTTGTTGGTGATCATTATCCTTATGACTTAGATATTGATACGATGAATGAAATGTCTTCTTACCAAAGAGATGATATAATAGAGATAAATCGTAGTAATTTCATTTTATGGAATAGCAAAACCCCAAGAACTGTTATCAAAAAAATCGGGGCCCAAGTAGATGTCATGCCAACCATTTTAAATTTATTTGGGATTGAATACGATTCGCGATTATTGATTGGTAAAGATCTTTTAAGTGATGAGCCTGGCTTAGCGATATTTAATAACCGAAGTTGGATATCTGACAAAGGAAGATATTTCAGTTCGACCGGAGAGTTTATCGCTAATCAAGATATAATAGTCGAAAATAACTATGTTAATATAATGAATATGGTCGTTTCTAGTAAAATGACAATGAGCAAATTAATCCTAGAAAAAGACTATTATCAGAAAGTATTAGGAGGATAAATTATGTGTGGAATTGTTGGATATGTTAGTAATAACAAAGACAAAGCAAAAGTAATCAAAAAAATGGCTGACCGGATAATACATCGTGGTCCAGACGCAGAAGGATTTTATGTTGATGAGGCCGTTGCCCTTGGCCATCGGCGCTTATCAATTATCGATTTAAAAACAGGCGATCAGCCAATGTTTAACGAAGATAAAAGTTTAGTAGTCGTTTTTAATGGGGAAATATATAATTATCTTGAATTAAAAGCAGATTTGAAAAAACGAAAACATCGTTTTCAAACCACTTCAGATACTGAAGTTTTACTTCATGGTTATGAAGAATATCAAGAAGAGTTACCAAAAAAATTAAGAGGAATGTTCTCCTTTGCGATTTGGGATATAAAGAAACAAAAACTATTTTGTGCCCGTGATCATTTTGGTATAAAACCATTTTATTACTATAAAAAAGACAAGAATCTTCTTTTTGGTTCGGAAATAAAATCGTTTCTAGATAATCCTTCTTTTGTTAAAGAACTTAATAACAAACTATTACAACCATACTTATCATTTAATTTTGCCCCCACTACTGAAACTTTTTTTAAAAACGTCTATCGTTTAAATCCAGGACATTATTTAATTTATGAAAAAAACAAACTAACAATCAAAAAGTATTACCAGTTATCTTTTAAAGAAAAAGACAAAGATTATCAACAAACAATTGAAAAGATAGGTCAAGTTATGGCGGATTCGGTAAAGAAACACATGTTAAGTGATGTTGAGGTTGGTTCCTTTCTTTCATCAGGGGTTGCTTCATCTTATATTGTTGCTCTAGCAAGGCCGGATAAAACATATACGGTTGGTTATGATATTGAAAGATACAATGAAATTGGTCTTGCAGAGGACTTAGCAAGATTATTAAATATTAATAATACAAGTAAAAAGATTTCTAAGGAAGAGTATATGGGTGTTGTTCCCAAAATTATGTATCATATGGATGAGCCTTTAGCTGATCCGTCAGCCATAGCGTTATATTTCGTCTCGCAATTAGCTAGTCGAGATCTAAAAGTTGTTTTATCAGGCGAAGGGGCAGATGAGTTTTTTGGGGGCTATAATTACTATCGTGAAGAAGTTGATCATCAATTTTATAATAGAATTCCTTATTTAATTCGCCATATTATTTCTTTAGGTTGTCGTTTACTTCCTGAGGTTAGGGGAATAAACTTCCTAGTTAGAAGAGGCCAGAAATTAGAAGATAATTATATTGGAGTCAATAAAGTATTTAGTGAAAAAGAAGCAACTCAAATAGTAAAAAAACCAATAAAGATTAGAAATAAAGATATTACTAAAGAAGTATATGACCAACACAGAAATGATAGCAAGATAATTAAAATGCAAGCAATCGATATTAATTATTGGTTAATTAAAGATATTTTGCATAAAGCCGATCGAATGACAATGGCCTTTTCCTTAGAAGGCCGAGTACCGTTTGTTGATACCGAAGTCTTTAAAATTGCCAGCCAACTTCCTTTCAAGATGAAAGTTACAAAAGAGAACACGAAGGTTGCCTTAAGAGCAGCGGCTAAAAAAGTTATTCCAAACGAATCGTATAATAAGAAAAAACTAGGCTTTCCAGTTCCTTTAAGAAATTGGATGAAAGAAGAAGATGTTTATCAAACAATTAAGTCAACTTTTGAAGCCCAAAGTACGGCAGAGTTCTTCAATCAAAAGAAAATAATTAAATTGCTAGATGATCATTATAATAATAAAAAGGATAATTATAAAAAGGTATGGACAATTTATACTTACCTAATTTGGTATGATAGGTTCTTTGTAAAAGAAAGTTAGAGAGGAGTAATAAAATGATAAATATTAAGATTGATTCACGAAAAATCGAACCAGGGGATACTTTTGTAGCTATTCCCGGTCAAAACTTTGATGGGCATGATTTTATTCCTTTAGCTATTGGTAAAGGAGCAATAAAAGTAATTGCCGAGAAAAACGAAAATTATGGAGTTGAAACTAAGGTTGTAGCAAACACAAAAGAATATTTAAAAGAATATTTAGTAGCTAATTACGCTTCTGATTTCAACGATCTAAAAATAATTGGTATAACCGGCACGAACGGAAAAACGACGATGGGTCATTTTCTTTACCAAATGATGAAAAATTCCGGTAAAAAAGTGGCGTATATTGGGTCTTTAGGTTTGTATATAGATGATTTAGTTACTGAGTCGCCAAACACCACGCCAAATATTCTAGATTTATATGAAAACTTATATACGGCCAAAAATGCTGGTTGCGAGTTCGTAATTCTTGAAGTAAGTTCACAAGCTCTAGCCGAAGAAAGAATTGCTGGATTATTTTTAGAGGCCGCAGTTTTAACTAGTTTTGCGCCAGCGCATTTAGATTTTCATAAAACTAAAAGAAAATATTTACAGGCAAAACTTAAAATTATAGATTATTTAAAAAAAGATGGCTTTTTAGTAATTAATTCAGATGCTAAAAAAGCGTCTAAATTTAAATATCGTAACTTAATCAAAGTAGGTAAAAAGAAAGCGGATGTCTTAATAAATAATCTAGCAAGTTCAAATGATGGGACAATCATTAATTTTAATTACCTTGCTAGGGATTATGCCGCAACTATTCCTTTTAAGGGCGATTATAACTGCATGAGTTATTTACTCGCTTTAACTATTGCTAGTCAAACAGGAGGAGATATTAATCAAATTATAACTGCTTCACCAACATTAATTAATCCACCCGGCAGATCACAAATATTTAATTATCAAGGAAGTAGAATAGTAGTAGATTATGCTCATAATCCTGAAGCGATTGAAAAAGTTATTAATACTTACAAAGAAAATTATTCTAAAATTATTACAGTTATTGGTTGTAGTGGCAATCGTCATCGGGCAAGAAGAGCCGAGGTCGGGAAACTAGTTACAAAGCTTAGTGATCATGTTATATTCACAAATGATAATCCTCGGACAGAAGACCCTAATCAAATTTTTAATGATATTACAAGTAAATTAAAACCCTCAAACTTTGAAATTATTCCAAATCGAGCCGAGGCCCTAGTTAAAGGTTTTAAACTATTAACAGCAGAAACAGTTCTTTTCATTCTTGGAAAAGGTAATGAAAAATATCAAATTATTGGAACTGATAATATTGAATATAGCGATTTAGAAACCGTAAAAAACTTTATTTCTCACCCCTAAAAATGTTGCAATATAGATTAAATATGATATAATTTACATTGCATGCAGGTGTAGTTTAATGGTAGAGCTTCAGCCTTCCAAGCTGATAACGTGGGTTCGATT
>CAYSZU010000006.1:0-34725 GCA_964435635.1 uncultured Muribaculaceae bacterium | reverse complement strand
CCTGAAGCTGCTTCATCAACTAATGCTAAGTCTTCTTGATTAATAAATATTTCCCCGCTCATCATATCTTCCATAATATTTCTAAATGCTTGATAGATTGGGTAATTTTCTTGATCAATAACTAGACAAGTCGTTGTCGAAAAGCGATCGCAACAAAAAACATATCATTATTATAAAGATTACGTCTGATATGAAGTCGAAAATTATCCATATCATCGTAGCCATCTAAAGTAAATGTTTGCACCCCTTCTTCAAAATTTTTAGTTAATGTGTATATATTATAAAACCTCCCTTGCAAGTTGTTATAACATAATTTAAATATTTCTAGTATAAAAAATATAATAATTAAAGTCTTTATTAGAGAGCATATTTAGAAATATCTTTTTAAAGGAAAAAATTTTAATTATACCATTTGCAATAACACACAAAAACTTACTAATAATCATTTTATTTGATATAATATATTTACAAGGTGATGAAAGTGAAAAAGAAAAAATTACATTTACTATTAATTTATCCTGATTTTATCGAAGGAGAAAACACCAGTAATGGTGGCAATTATAGCGAAGGATTAGCATCTATTTCAGCGGTCGTTAAAAATGGAGGCCATCAAGTGTCATTACTCCATCTTGATCATGAACATAGTGAGGAAGCTTTTAAAGCAAAATTAAAAAGCTTTAAAAATATTGATCTAATTGGTTTTAGTTGTCGGACAACTATTTTTGAATACACCAAAAAAATGGTTAAATGGACCAGAGATATAAAGCCGAATATCTTTATCTTTGTTGGTGGGTACCACGCTATTTTAGTTCCTGATGAATTCATGTCAATTCCTGGAATTGATGCTGTTTGTTTGGGTGAAGGAGAATATCCGACCTTAGAATTAATGAATAAAATGCAACAAAATAAAAGCATTTATAAAATAAAAAGCTTTTATTTTAAAAAGAATGATCAAGTAATTAGAAATGAGGTTAGTCCACTAATTGAAGATTTAGATGATTTACCTTTTCCGGACATTGATTTATTTGATTATAAAAATTTAAATACAACTAAAACTAATACGGCCATAATCATGTTAAGTAGGGGATGTATTTATTCTTGTACTTATTGTGGTAATTCTCAATTTCGAAATGTTTATCCTAATAAAGCTAAATACGCTCGTTTTAGAAGTCCCACTAAAGCAATTGAATTAATTAAGGTGGTCTTGAAAAAACACCCTAATATTAAATATATTTGGTTTAGAGATGCTATTTTTAATATGTTTCCTAACTGGTTTGATGAGTTTATTGAATTATATACTAAAGAAATTAAATTACCTTTTACTTGTAATTTAAGATTTGATATTGTAACCGAAGAGACAGTTAGGAAGATGAAAGAAGCTGGTTGTTATACGATTGACATTGGTCTTGAATCTGGTAATAAAGAAATAAGACAAAAATATTTGCATCGTTATACAACTGATGAGCAAATGATTAATTGTTCAATCTGGTTTAATAAATATAAAATCTCTGTTTTAACTTATAATATTCTAGGACTACCTTATGAAGATTTAAGTAAGGCTTTGGAAACGGTTAAATTAAACGCTAAATTAAAAAGTAATCAAGTAACACCAAATATATTTTATCCTTATCCAATGACTAAACTAAAAGAAATCGCTGATGAAGCAGGTTTTAGTCGGCAGATAACCAAAAAAACAAAAGTATATATTAAACAACCACAATTTCCTGACCATCAAGTTTTATTCGCTGCTAATTACTTTATGTTTTATGTTCGAATCTATAAATGGTGTTTTAAAAAACCAAGTAAAATCAGACACTTTATTGAAAAGACAGCTGACTATAGTTTTACTGGGCCCCTAACGCCCAGAAGGTTTTTAAACTTAATTCATGATTTAAAATTAAAAGTTATTTTAAAACTTAAAAAGTTTATTATTAATCGCTTACCAAAATTATTTATTTTCCTAAGAAATAAGAAAAATAAAATTAAATAATAAATCTAACCATCTGGTTAGATTTTTACTTATCAATAAATTATGCCAAAGCAAGGTATATCACAGATTATCTTTGTTATAAAAATAATAATATGATAAAATTACTATATAAGGAGAATATGTTATGCAAAGAAAAATTAATTATGTTTGTACTGTCGGACCTAGTACTAAAGATATAAAAGTACTTCGAAAATTAAATAAACTAGGGATGAATATGGTTAGATTTAATATGTCATTTGATATTCCTGATTTAAAGAACATTATGAATAGTATTAATAAAATTAATCAAAAGAAGAATATAAATATTAAAACGATATTTGATTTAGCCGGAACTGAAACAAGAATCATTGCTACTCAAGATATAGTTTTTCACAAAGATGATATTATTGTAATTGGTCAAGATTTTAAAATAGATCAAGGTGATCTTAGTGTTTTAAAAGTTGGGGATGATTTATATATTCGTGATGGAGAACTAGTAATTAAAGTTGTTAAAATTGAGAATGGCTTAATTTATTGTCAAGCATCTGGTGACGGTTCAATTAGAAATAATAATAAACTATATAACGAGAAATTATATCGAAATTTACCTTTTATTTCTAAAAAAGACGAACGAAATATTCAACAAGCTTTGGAAAGTAAAGCAGACTATATTGCCATTTCACATACGAGAGATAAAAAAGATATTGATCAGATTAAAGCAGCCATTGATTATGAAAATTCTAATATTAAAGTCATTTCTAAAATTGAGAATTTAGAAGCAACTAAAAATCTTGATGAAATAATTGCTCAAAGTGATGGGGTAATGATTGCCCGGGGTGATTTAGGAAAAATATTACCTGATGAAGAGCTCGGTTACTATCAAAAAGTAATTACAGAAAAAGCTTTAGCGGCTGGAAAAATATTAATGACCGCTACTGGTTATTTATTATCAATGGTTGATAGTCCAGAACCAACTAGAGCTGAAGTAATTGATTTATTCTCGGCTTTTGAAGATGGAATTAGAAACATTGTCTTCACCTCAGAAGTAGTTATTGCAAAAGATCCAATAAGAACATTAAAATCAGCTAATGGTATTTATAAATCATATAAAAAATATCAACGAAAAAATAAAAGGTTAACTAAATAGTTAACCTTTTTTAATTACTCAAACGCTTTATTATCTTATCTATTTGTTCTTTTAAATCCTCTTCGTTAATATCTAATTTTAGTTTTCGGTCTTGCATGATAACATTACCATTAATAATTGTTGTTACTACATTATTACTTGTAACATTATGAACAATTTGGGTAATTAAATCAACGGTTGGGTAGATTTCAATATTATTTAAGTCAAGCATAATAATATCTGCTTTTTTACCAAGTTCAAGACTACCAACAGCTTTTTCTAATCCTAAAGCTTTCGCGCCATTAATTGTTGCTAATTTTAGAACTTCATACGATGACATAACAGTTGGGTCTTGATAGAGGGCTTTTTGTAATAAATCAACCATTGACATATGATAAAACATATTTAAATTATTACCACTACCTTGGCCATCAGTGCCTAAACAAACATTAAGATTATTATTAAGATAACTAGTGATATCAGCAATACCACAACCTAAGTTCAAATTACTAATTGGATTATGAACTATTGCCACATCTTTACCAACTAATAATTCTTGTTCTGCTTTACTAATGAATGTTCCATGAGCTAAGATTAGTTTATTATCTAGTAAGCCAAGATCATTTAGGGCAAAGACTGGTGAAGATTGATATTTTTCACTAACTGTGTTAACTTCATTAAGATTTTCTGATAAATGCAAATGAATTGGTAAATTTAGTTCATCAGCCAGCTTTTTACAAGCTTTAATATAATCAGGAGTACAAGTATATAATGAATGAATTGCAACCGTAAAAGATATTAAATCTTCATTATGATACTTATTATATAAAGCTTTAAAGTCATCAATTCGTTTTAATGCTTCATTATCATTATTACCAATTAAGGCTCTAGTAAATACTTGTCTTATCTTTGTTTCTAGAATCGCCTTAATACTCTCTTGCCAACCAAAATACATATCATTATTAGTAGTTGTTCCAGTTTTAATCATCTCAAGACAAGATAGTAGGGTTGTATAATAGATATCTTTATCTGTCATTTTTGCTTCGATGGGCCATATTTTTTTTGTTAACCAGTCATTTAGATTTAAGTTATCATTAGTTGCCCGAAAAATACTCATTCCTAAGTGGGTATGGCAGTTAATTAAGCCAGGTAAGACTATTTTGTTAGTTGCATCAATTAAAGCATCATATGGCCCATTATAAGCCTTTTTAATGTCCTTTATTAAATCATCTTCAATAATTATATCTAATTGTTCATATTTATTAGTTCTTGCCTCATCCATAGTAATAACTAAACCGTTTTTTATTAATGTTATCATTTTATTCCTCCAACTAAATTATATCAAAAAAATAGTAAATATATAATATTTACTTATTTATTATTATCTTCTTGGTAAGCCAGTCTTAAAACTCTAGTATAGTTATCTTTACTATCTTCTACTAATACTTCTTCTAAAGTGGTAACAGCATTATTATTGCTTTTAATATTGTCGTCACAAGTAGTAGTACTTACCTCATAATCGTTATTTTTTTCTTCCGATGAACAAGATGTGATTGTAGCAACCATTACTAAAGAAACAAAAAGAGCGCTAATCTTATTTATAATATTTTTCATAATTTTCCCCTTTAGCTGCGGAATATAATAACATTTGTGCTATATTTTGTCAATAATTTAACTAATAATCAATAAATCTAACTATTTCTAGTTAGATTTATTATCTTATATTAGAGTAGGTAACATTGAGTTTATTCCTTATACTAAATTTTTAGTTTCAATTGGATAAGCATTAATTATTTGTTTTTTAGACAATCCATATTTTTGTTGGAGTTGACTATTTGACATTCCAAATATTGCATTGATTCTACCATTTTCTTTAATTATAGGAATATTATTGGTTTTTAAAAACGCCATTTTAGCATAAACCTCGTTTAATGATACTTTTAATATTAAAGTGTTCTTGCTAATATGTTCAAATATATCATTTTCAATACATAAATCAATTATTGATCTAACTTGATTTGCTTTTAAGAGAAGAGTACTTCCTTTTAATATATCCGGTATTTTATATTCAAGGGTGACACAATCAATCAACTCTTTCATTTGATTAATCTTACCTCTAGCTAATATGGTTGGACATTGCTTGATTACATCTAAACCAAGGGTACTTTCTATATAAGATATAACTTGTTCGATTTCCACTTTTCTTCCAAAGGCAATAATTGAAGGACATTGCTTGATAATATCTAATCCTAGTTTACTTTCAACACAAGTTATAACTGCTTCCATTTCCTCTTTTTTTCCAAAGGCAATAATTGAAGGACATTGTTTAAGTACATCTAAGCCAAGCTTGCTCTCCACATAAGTTATAATTGCTTCTATTTCAGTTCTAATGCCCCCAACTAAGATAGTTGGACATTGCTTAATTACATCTAAACCTAGTTTTTCTTCAATATAGGCTGTAATAAATCTTATCTCCGATATATTGCCCCTGGCTAATAGTGTTGGGCATTGCTTAATTACATCTAAACCTAGTTTTTCTTCAATATAATCTACAATTAACTCGATTTCTTTTGCTCGACCATTAACTAATATAATTGGACATTGTCTAATTATATCTAACCCAAATTTCGCTTCAATATAGTTTATAATTGCTTCTATTTCTTCTTTTTTGCGGGTGGCAATAATTGAAGGGCATTGTTTGATAATATCTAAACCTATTTTACTTTCAACATAAGCTGTAACCGCTTCCATTTCCGCTTTTTTAGCTCTTGCTAAAATATGGGGGCACCGCATGATAATATCTAAGCCGAATTTCGCTTCAATATAATCTACAACGGCCTCTTTATCCTCTTTGTTACCAAAATAAATAATTGAAGGACATTGTTTAATAATATCTAAACCAAATTTACTTTCAATATAAGTAATAATTGCTTCTAATTCTATTTTTTTGCTTCTGATCAAAAGGGTTGGACATTGTTTGATGAAATCTGGGCCAAATTTTTCTTCTATATAATTTGCCACGGCCTCTTTTTCTTCTTTATTACCAAATAAAAGGATTGAAGGACATTGTTTGATAATATCTAAACCAAATTTACTTTCAATATAAGTAATAATTGCTTCTATTCCAGCTTTCTTACTTTGAGCCAAGATAGTGGGGCATTGCTTAATTACATCTAAACCTAGTTTTTCTTCCATGTAGTTTACGATTGATTTTATTTCATCAATATTACCTTTTACTAGGATACTTGGACATCGTTTAATTACATCTAGGCCAAGCTTGCTTTCAATATAGTTTGTAATTACTTCCATATCTGATTTTTTACCTTGGGCTAAGATATTGGAACATTTATTTAATATATCTTCGCCAAATTTATTCCTTATATAATAATATACATCTTTTAATTCAGAAAGAATAGCCGAAAGAACTGATAAACTATTTTCTATATTTTTAAAATCTATTTTAGTTTCTTCTTGTAAAAACTGAACAATCATTTTTATTTCTTGTAATGAATTAATACTAATAACGCTTGGACATTTTTCAATATTAGCAGGACTGATTTTTAGGGTGTTTACTAAGTAGTCAACGATTCTATTTGTTTCAGCTAAATCGATATAATTTAATACATTTTGATTATTTTTGATTAAAGTTTCGCCATCAACATTATATAAACTTAAAACAGCAATTAGATCATCTCTATATATCATATATATCACCTAATAATTCAATATTATCATTAATTTGTTCACGCCAAGAATCACCTAGCTTTTCTTGTAACTTTAATAATCTTTCTTCGATAAATATTGGACTTAAAGTAAATATTTCTAAATAATTCATTAATAAATCATATATAATACTTACACCATATTTATTTAATATAGCTATAACATCAATAGTATTTTTTTGGTCATAAAGAACAAGTTCTAGTAAAGAACTATCATATTTTTTGATTAATTCATTAATATCTTCATCTGATAAATTGTATGTTTTTAAGAAATCCATTTTTTCCTCCATTGATTTATTTTCACAATGATAATTATAACACATAGCAACCATCTATATCACATTCATTTACAACAACATGTAAATCTAGCAAAGAGCAAATGTATTATAAAATAATTAAATAAATCTAACTATAGTAATAGTTAGATTTATCTTCTTATGGCGGAGCAGGAGAGATTTGAACTCTCGCACCAGTTACCCGATCTACACCCTTAGCAGGGGCGCCTCTTCAGCCGCTTGAGTACTGCTCCATAACAAAGTAGTAACCTGATTTTACAATAATTGTTTATTTAAGTCAATAAATAGATATAAGAGTTAGGATTCTTTTGTTAATGTAATCTTTTTAATATTTTCGAAAAATTCATACATAATTGTTTGATAATCAACTTTTTGTTTGATTTGTTCATCGGTTAAGATTAACATTGTTTCAACATTAATTAATACTGCACCATAGTTAGTTGTTAAATCAATTAACTCTTCTGATAGTTTTTGTCTTGAATCAATTAAAATATATTTTCTTTTTCCTGATTTAAACATTTCTTTTATTTCAGGTGTAATATTTTCTTTATTTTGAAGCGAGGTAACTTTGAAGCCATAATCATTTAAAAACATTAACATATCTGTTGCAACATAAATATCTTCGGTTGAACTAGCAATAGCTGAACTTCCAATTGTTCTTAATTCGGCATCTAGTATTGATAGTTTTTCTTCAATTAAAGCAAAATTAGTATTAATCTCGTCGTTAATATATTTATTAGTAATTAATTCATGTAAGTTATTTTTAAGAGTTGAGGCTAGCATTAAAAAATTATTTGGCGAAAGCCATAATTCTTCAATCCCGTATGAAATTGCTAAACCATAACTAACATCAATTATTTTAATATCTTCATTCTCATTAATAAAACTACGAGCTATAGTTTTCTCATCGCCTAAACCGTTATAAACAAAGATTGCTCCTTTGCTATACTCTAATAATTGTTTTTTACTTAATTGATATTTTCCATATTCAACCCCATTTGGATAAATACTAATTACTTCAGAATTATAACCGTATAATTGATTAGTTAAGTATTCTACCGGATATGAAGTCGTATAAATTTTAACTCCTTCATAGTTATCTCGCTTAAAACAACCTGATATAATAAAACAACTAATACTAAAAACAATAATTATTAAAACTTTTTTCATTTTAAACCTCCTCATTAGGAACTGGATCATAACCAAACTTTCCTCCAGGGCGACATTTTAAAATCCTTTTAGCCCCTAATTTAAGACCTTTTATAACACCAAACTTTTCTAGGCAAAGAATTGTATACTCCGAACAAGTCGGGCTAAACCGACATAAATTATGACTTAAACTTGGCATTATTTGATAGAATCTAATTATTTTTATCAGCCCATATTTCATATTATCACCAATGTCATTTTACTATACTTTTAACTAATTGTAAAATATGTTTTCCATTTTATTTGATAATTTGATATAATGGCTTAAGGTGATTATATGAAGTTTCTTGATAAATTTAATATTAAAATTAATGACGAAAATTTAATAATGATGGGACTTACTCATTCATCATATTCAAACGAACATGATGATCATGATTATGAACGACTTGAATTTTTAGGCGATGCTGTTTTGCAAGTTATTATTAGTGAGTATTTTTATCGTAATACCGATTTAAGTGAAGGTGATATGAGTAAAAAAAGAGCCTCATTTGTTTGTGAGCATGCCTTGGCTCAATATTCAAACGATTTAGGCCTTATCCCCTATATTAGAGTAGGCAAAGGTCAACAAGCTAATGTTAATGATACAATTGTAGCAGATATCTTTGAAAGCACAATGGGAGCGATTTATCTTGATCAAGGTATAAACTGTGTTAAAAAAATTATTAATGCAATTATCGTGCCATATATTAAAAATAATACAGTTTTTCTTGATGATTATAAATCAATGTTACAAGAACTTGTTCAAACAACAAAAAAATCACTTGAGTATCGCGTAATTAAAGAAACTGGCCCTTCTCATAAGAAAATATTTGAAGTTGAGGTCCTAGTTGGTGATATTAAATTTGGTGTTGGTCAAGGCAAAAGCAAAAAAGAAGCAGAGCAAAATGCGGCCTTTAATGCATATCAAAAACAAGCAAAAGTAGGTGAAAAAATTGTATCTTAAGAATATTTACGCCTATGGTTTTAAATCTTTTGCCGATAAAACAAATATTGATGTTGAAAAAGGCATAACCTGTATTGTAGGGCCAAATGGGTCAGGAAAAAGCAACATTGTAGATGCCATTCGTTGGGTTTTAGGCGAACAATCAATCAAATCTTTACGAGGTAGCAGTTCGATGACTGATGTAATTTTTACCGGCAGTAATAGTCGTTCTGCCCAAAATAGGGCAGTTGTTGCTTTGACTTTTAATAATAGTGACCATTATCTTAATAGTGATTTTAGTGAAATAGAAGTTAAAAGAGTCGTTTATAATTCTGGTGAAACAGAATACTATTTAAATAATTCTAAAGTTCGATTAAAAGATATTACAGATTTATTTATTGATAGTGGAGCTAGTAAAGAATCTTTTAATATTATTTCACAAGGCTCAATTGCTGATGTAATAAATAGTAAACCAGAAGATCGTCGGGTTATATTTGAAGAAGCAGCTGGGGTCTTAAAATATAAAAAAAGAAAAGAAGAAAGTCTAAAAAAACTACTTAAAACTAGGGACAATCTTGATAAAGTCGAACTATTAATTAATGAATTAAAAGATTCAGTTGAACCTTTGAAAGAACAAAGCATACTTGCAACTCGTTACCTAGAAATAAAGACTAAATTAGAAAATATTGAAATTGCTTTAATTGTTAATGATATAACTTTTTTTAATAATGAATATCAGCAAAATCAAACCTTATTAAAAGAAGTTAATGAAGATTTATTAAAAATTAGTAACTCTAATAATAGTGATAACTCAGAAATTGAAAAGGTTAGATTGGCAATTCTTAAAAATGATGAAGCCCTTACTAAAATAAATGAGGCCCTAGTTGATATTGATGCTCAGTTAGTTGATTTAGCTACCAAAAAACAAATAAATATTGAACGACAGAAATATGAATATGATGATCATAAATTACAGAGTAATATTATTTATCTTCACGAACAAGAATTACAAGTAGCTAATAATATTAAAAGTTATGATTTAGATCTTCAAAAACTTAATGATGAACTAAAAAATCAGCAAATGAAACTAGCCGAAAAAAACGAAGCAAATGTCCATCATCAAGTGAAACTAAATCAACTAAAAACAAAGCTATTTAGTTTAAATAAAGAAAAAAGTAATCTAGCTAACCAAATAGAAATTAAAAAGAATAATATTGAAACCGATTCTTTAATTCCATCAGCCGTAAAAAGCATTATAAGTAATCCTCGTTTAAATGGGATTTGTGGCTATTTAGCGAAATTAATTACGGTTAGTGAAGATTATACTGTTGCCCTAGAAACATCGCTAGGAGCCAACGCTAGTACTATTGTAGTTGAAAATGAAGCCGCAACTAAAAAAGCTATTGAATATTTAAAAGATAATAATTTAGGTCGGGCTACTTTTTTTCCGCTGAATATCATTAAACCAAGATATATAGATCAAGAAACATTAAACTTAATCAAAAATGAAAATGGTTATATTGGTATTTTAGGTGATTTAGTTAACTATGAGCCGAAATATAAACCGATTATTTTAAATCAAGTAGGTAATGTAATAGTAGTTGATCAAATAGAGACGATGAATAAAATCGGTCGTTTAATCAATTATAAATATCGAATAGTTACCCTTGATGGCGAAATCCAATATTCTGGTGGGGCTATTACTGGTGGTAATCATAAAAAAAATAGCAGTTTAATTAGTCAAAAGTTTGAGTTAGAAAGACTTGAAAAAGAATTGAAAAATCTTGATTCGGAAGAAATAGCTGGAACCAAA
Source organism: uncultured Muribaculaceae bacterium (assembly GCA_964435635.1). Classification (GTDB taxonomy): domain Bacteria; phylum Bacillota_I; class Bacilli_A; order RF39; family UBA660; genus DAOOOU01. The sequence continues at coordinate 23,665 of CAYSZU010000006.1, read as the reverse complement.
GAATTAGAATCTTTAATTAATAATATCAATCAAGCGCATCAAACTGAAGAAAATATTAATAAAGAAATAATTATTCTAACTGAAAAGATTGCTCAGAAAAATCTTTTAAGAAAAGAAATTGTTATTAAACATCAAGAGATAGTTAATGAAATAAGTGGTACTCAAGGAGTAAAGAATAACAAAATAGAAAAAGATGTGGCTAAGATTATCGATGATTATTATCATAAAGTTAGTGAAAAACAACAAAAAGAAAAAGAACTTAGTTATCTTAAACAACAGAAAAACGATTATAATAACGAACTTAATGATTTAGAAAAGAAATATCGCAATTATAATATCGATTATAACCGTCTATTAAATGAACAGAAGAATCTTGAAGTAAAAATCGGTCGTTTCGAAGTTAAACTTGATAATTTATTATTATCCTTGAATGAAGATTATAGTATTACTTATGAAAAAGCCCAAAATAACTATCATTTAGAAATTAGTAGTGATCTTGCTAGAGAAACAGTTAATAAATATAAAAACGAGATTAAACAACTTGGTAATGTTAATTTAGGGTCTATTGCTGAATACGAAAGAATAAGTAAACGTTATAATTTCCTAACTACCCAAAAAGAAGATTTAAACAAGGCAATTCTAACTTTAAATGAGATAATAGCAGAAATGGATGAAATTATGAAGGATAAGTTCTTAAATTCATTTAATAAAGTTAGTGAGCAATTTCAAATAACTTTTAAAAAACTTTTTAAAGGTGGTAAAGGAATTCTTAAACTTACTAATCCTGAAAACATTCTTGAAACAGGCATAGATATTATTGCTGAACCACCAGGTAAGAAGTTAAATTCAATTGCTTTATTATCAAATGGTGAAAAAACTTTAACCGCGATGGCATTATTATTTTCAATTCTAATTATAAAACCAGCTCCATTTTGTGTTTTAGATGAAGTTGAAGCGGCCTTAGATGATGTTAATGTTGCAACGTTTGGCGACTACTTATTAGAATATAAAAGTAGTAATCAGTTTATTATTATTACCCACAAAAAAAAGACAATGGAATATGCTGATATATTATATGGTATAACAATGCAAGAAAGCGGCGTTAGTAAATTAGTTAGCGTTAAACTAGAAAATTAAAAAGAGCCTTGCTCTTTTTATATTTCCCTCATTAATTCACGATTTTTCATTGGCATTTTATCATCAATTTTATCAGTAAATAAAATTCCATTAAGATGATCAATCTCATGCTGAAAAGCCACCGCTAATTCTTCTCTTACCCTTAAGGTATACTTATTAGCATTAACATCATAAGCTTCAATAGTAATACGAGCATGGCGAGGAACAATTCCAACTGTTGGTCGATTAACACTTAAACAACCTTCGCCTTCGCCAACATATATTAATTCTTCACTAGAAGTAACAATTTTTGGATTAATAACTACATAGTTGGTAAATGTACCATCCGCTTCTTCATAAACAACCACAAATATTCTTTTTGGTATACCTAATTGAATAAACGCTAAACCCATTCCAGCTCTTAAATCATATTTTTCACGTAGGTTTTCAATTTGACTCATTTTTAAATATTTTTCAATATCATTAATAGTTTTTATATCTTCCTTAGCAAGCGGAAAAATAACGGGTTGACTCGTTATTCTTAGTTTTTTATTTTTTTCATCTAAAATATTTAATTTTGGTAATTTCATATATATTACCTCCGATTCATTAGTATTTTACCAAAAAAATGTTCTAAAGTCTATAATCAAGACTAAAATCAACTATCTAAATATTAGTAAAGTTTATATTTAGTTTACATTATATTAGAAAAAAACAACCTGTAATTAAGACAAAAAGCGTTAAATAACTAATCTTATGTTATGATAAAAATAGGTGATATCATGAAAAAGACAATTGGTAAAATGGATCTTTGGTTATTAATTTTAATGATTGCTTTTTCAGGATTTGGTTTATTAATGATTTTTTCTGCTTCCTCGGTAGCTGCCGTTTTAAGAAATGATACAGCTTCCTCCCATTTTTTTGTTAAACAATTAGGGGCGGTCGTAGGAGCCTTTGTGATTGGTTTTATTTTTATTATAAATGTTCCAACTAAAGTATATAAAGTTCTTACTAATATTGCCATGGGTGCAGCTGTTTTGTCTTTAATCTTCGTTTTTAGTTATGGAGTTATCGTGAATGGGTCCCAAAGTTGGTATAATTTTGGGATTATTAATTTTCAACCGGCTGAACTTGCTAAATCAATATTTATTATTTTTTCAGGAGTATATTATTATAAATTATCAAAAAAAGCTTCACCAAAATTCGCCGAATATCTTGTCCCTTTAGGATGGGGTGGGTTGATGGCTTTTCTAATTGCCCGACAACCAGATTTTGGTGGAGCAGTAATTATCGCCGGAATTGCCGGTCTATTATATCTAGCAGTTCCTATGGCACCAAAAATTAAAACCCAAAGTTATAAATTTATCGCTGCTGGTGTTATTATTTTAGTAGTTGCATTTGGACTTTTTGGTAAAAATATTTTTGATGAAAACCAACTAAAACGATTAACCTTTCAAAATCCTTGTTCAAGATATCAAAGTGATACTGGCTATCAAGTATGTAATAGTTATATAGCAATCAATAACGGCGGTTTCTTTGGGCTTGGGCTTGGTGATTCAACCCAAAAGTATTTATATTTACCTGAAGCCCATACCGACTTTATTTTTCCCATTATTATTGAAGAACTAGGCTTAATAATTGGCGTTTTTGTCTTGTTATGCTATTCCTTTTTATTATATCGCATTTTATATGTTGCAAAAAGTACTAGCAACTTACAGAATTCTATTATTGCTTACGGAATATTTTTGTTATTTATTAGCCATATCTTTATTAATCTCTTAGGTGTTCTAGGCTTAATTCCTTTAACTGGTGTGCCACTACCATTTTTAAGTTATGGTGGCAGTTTTAATATGAATATTATTGCTTTATTATTTATTATTCAAAGGATAAATATTGAAAACAATATAATTAAAAATAAAAACGAAATTAAAAATATTTAAAAGAAAAGCCATTAAAATCATTTATATAATTAGTAGGTGATGAGAATGGATTTTTTTATAAAATATAAATACTACTTTTTAGGATTATTTATTTATTCAATTGTTATTTGTAGTTTAACAATATTTTTAGGTTGGCAATTAAAACCAACAGACAACGTAGTTAAAGAAACTAATTTTGTTAAACAAGAAATAGCAATTGCTTCTGAACCAACCACGGAATGTATGGTTGATATAAAGGGTGCAGTTAAAAAACCTGGGGTATATAAGATTCCTTGCCAAAAAATAATTAATGATGCAATTACTTTGGCTGGTGGAATAAAAAGCGAAGGAACAACAACCAATATAAATTTAAGTAAGCAAATTAGTAATGAAATGGTAATTAGAATATTTAATAAAAAAGATTTAACTAGGGCGCTTGAAACAACGGCTATTTGTCAAACTAATGAAATAATTATATCTTCTTGTGATGAGGCTAGTATTATTGAAAATAAGCCAACCGAAACTCCTCTAGAACCCTCAAATAATGAAGCGGATGAAGCAATTACTACTTTGATTTCAATTAATAAAGCCGATTTGACTACGTTAATGACTCTACCAGGAATTGGTGAAGCTAAGGCTACTAGTATCATTAAATATCGTAATGAAACGGGTTTATTTACTAAGATTGAAGAAATAATGAATGTTAGTGGAATCGGAGAGGCTATTTTTGCTCAAATTAAGGCACTTATTACTATCTAACTATTTATATATAGTTATTCTTCTTTTTAGTCTTACTTTTGCTTTAATAAGCACAAAAATGATTACTCGAGTTAGTATCTACGATGATGATACTAATGAAATAAAAGGAATAATTAAAGATTATGAGTTTGATGGTGATCAATTAAAAATTTTGATTGCTAGCAAAGAAAATATAAGAGCAACATATAAAATAAAAACTAAGCAGGAAAAACAATCTTTAATAAAGAAAATAAAATACGGTTATAACATAACTAGTAGTGGTGAGTTAAATATTCCAAGCAATAATACAATCCCAAATGTTTTTAACTATCGCCAATACCTCTACCATCAAGGAATCTTTTACCAACAAACAATTGATAATTTAGAAGTAACTAAAAATAATAATCCGTTCTATTTAATTAAAAACTTTATTGTTAACAGAATAGAAAACCAAACAATAACTAAGGGCTATTTATATACTTTCATTTTAGGTAGTAAAAAAGAACTAGATCAAGACTTCTATGCTAAATTACAAAGTAATGGGGTTGTTCATTTATTTGCCGTATCAGGCATGCACGTTACATTATTATCAGGTATCTTATTATTTTTACTGAAGAAAAGAAGCGAATTTAAAAAATGTCTTATTATTAATACTTTTTTACTTCTTTATGGTTTTATTACGGCCTTTCCAGCATCCCTATTAAGAGCAGGTATCTTTTTCTTTTTATCATCAATAAACCGATTATATTATTTTCATATAAAACCAATCAATATTTTAATCTTAACTGTTATTGTAAATATCTTTATTAATCCTTTTGTTATTTATGATATTGGTTTTCAGTTTTCTGTCATATCAGTAGCTGGTTTGTTAATCTTATCAAACTTTATTAGTAAGGGACCTTTTATATTTAAACTATTTAAAACAACTTTAGTTGCTACTATTTTTAGTTTACCAATTACTTTAGCAAATTTTTATACAGTAAATATAATAACGTTTGTTGCTAATATAATTTTTGTCCCCATTATTACAATCATTGTCTATCCGCTTACTATATTAATCGTCATACTGCCTTTTCTTAATATTATTTTAGAATTCCTTGTAATTATTCTCGCCGTAATAAATAACTTCCTTGCGGAAATAAAATGGTTTATTATCAATGTCCCATTTAATAAATATTATTATATTATAATTTATTATATGCTATTATTCTTATTTATTAGCTTTAAAAAAAGGTTTTTACTTGGCCTAATATTTGTTTATTTATTAATAATTAAATATAGTTATATAATTGATAATAATGCCTATATTTACTTTCTTGATGTTGGCCAGGGAGATTCAGCATTAATTATTACGCCTTATCGTCAAAAGGTTATTATGATTGATACCGGAGGAAAAATGTCTTTTCAAAAAGAAAGTTGGCAAATAGCAAAAAACAATTATAACCTTAGCGATAATATTATTATTTTTTTAAAAAGTATTGGTATAACAACTATTGATATATTAATCATAACTCATGGTGATCAAGATCACATGGGGGAGATTTTTAATTATTTAAATAAAATAAATATATCTGATATATATCTTAATCAAGGAGCTAAAAATGAAAATGAAGCAAAATTAATTGCCAAGCAAGGACAACTTACATTAAATAATGATCTTTATTATTTGCAAACTCTAAATAGTAAAGATTATCATAACGAGAATGATAATAGTATTGTAACTTATTTAAAAATCTATGATCAGCAGCTACTTTTTACCGGCGACATTTCCCAACAAGTAGAGCTAGACATAATAAACAACTATGATTTAGAAATTGATATTATTAAAGTTGGCCATCACGGTTCTAAAACGAGTAGTAATAAGTTCTTTCTTTCCGTTTTAGAACCAGAATATGCAATTATTAGTGCTGGTAGAAATAATCGATTCAATCATCCCTCACCAGAAACAATTACCACCTTAAACGAATTAAAAATAACAACATACAATACTCAAACAAATGGAACAATTCAATTTACGATTAACCAACAAAGAATTCATCTAACTTTCTATCCCCCATAAGATTGATATCAATTTACGGACTAGTAATAATTTGTTATAATCAAAAGAGGTGAACAAATTATGAGCATATATCTTATTAAAAGTAACAGTACGAAACAAATCAATGAAGAAATTAGCAAAATAATTAGTTCTGAAGATATAATTATTAATTTTGATATGAGTGAAAGTTCATTAGATGAGTTAATTGAAGAAGCAGCTACTTTTTCTTTATTTAATGACCTTAAGTTTATTGTTGCTAGAAATAGTGAGTATTTATTTAATAAAATTAACGAAGATGATCAAGCACTTCTAACGCGCTATTTAAATTCACCTAATGAACAAACGGTATTAATTTTTATTGTAAATAATCAACTAAAAGATAATGCCCCAGATATTATAAAAATCATAAAAGATAAATATAAGTATTTAGTCCTTCAAGAATATAAGGTTAATCAAATATATGCCAAAGTTGAGGAATATTTAAATCTTAATAAAATAATTATGAATCGTGATGCTATTTATTATTTAATAAATAATTCATTAAATAATTATGATTTAGTATTTAACGAATTAGAAAAAATAAATATATATTATGAAAACGAGGAGAAAAAAGTAGTTAATAATGAGGATTTAAAAAACATTATTTATACGAGCACAGAAAACAATATCTATAAGTTTATTAATGACATTAGTAATCGAAATATTATTGATGCTTTAGATAAGCTAGCGGTTATTAAATTATACAAAGTTGACATAACACTCATCAGCACTTCTTTAGCTAAAAACTTTCGTAATATATATAACTTAAAAATATTAAGGCATGAAAAGAATCACGAATTGGAGGCAAAAATTTTTAATCTAAAAAGTTGGCAACTGAATATATTACTTACTTCAACATATAAATATCAAGAAAGTGAACTATTGAATATTCTAAAAGAACTTGGTGAACTAGATTATAAATATAAGACTGGTCAAATTGATGGCTATTTAGGATTAGAGTTATTTTTACTAAAATTATAAGACCACTTTTAAGTGGTCTTTATATTTAACTTGCTATTTTTGTTGATTCACCGGTAAACTTATATATGTTTGGCATCGTAATTTCTTTAAGATATAGTAAGTCTTGTTGGTTTAAATCAAGGCGTTGGGTTAGGGTAGGACTAGCATTAACAAAAATGTTTTTACTTTTAACATTACTAATAAAGTTAGTCACAGTATCTTGATTGGTTGCAAAGATTGCTGCACTATAACCAGAACCATTATAATTGATCTGGGTGATTGCTTCTTCAATATCACTAACATAAATAGCTTCAGCAAACTTAAGATCTAAATCATCTTTTAAATATAAGCTGATCTTTAAATCTTGGGCCATTATCTTTTCAATAAAGGCTAAATGATTGGCATCATCAACATAAATTTCAAAATTATTATAACCACTTACCAATGTTTCTGTTTGACAATCTTTAAGATGCTTAATTTGGGTATCGCTATCACCAATAATAATCGTTTTATTAATTGTTTTAAAGCTAGCAAATAACTCTTCAAAATCAATATTATGACATATTTGGATTTGATAACGATCATAGCCTAGTTGTTCTAATAAACTACCGGTAAATTCAATTAGTAAGCCATTTATTCCTTGCATATAACCTTCATCAGTAAAAATCATTACATTATGGGTTAAAATGCCTTTAATTATTAAATCTAGTAAAGTATAAAAAGACCCATTAAAGATAATATTAATAATTCCTAAACTAGTATACTGGCGCCAGTTTAATAATTTATCTTCTGTTAAAGTCATCTCATGCTGATTAGCAATTAATACTTCCTCTGCTAAATTATAAGCAAAAATTCGCTCAATTACTTCTTGTTCAATCATTTGCCCGTTATTATTCTTAACATCAATTGCTACCGCCGCCTTAAGAGCTGCCATATTATCAATTAATAATTGCTGAAGTTTAGTTATTATTTCCCTCTTGTTTTTAATTTTTAAAGTACTACTTTTTGCTTTAACCGCTTGGGTTATTATTTCTTGCAATTGATTCATCACAATTTTCTCCCTTCTTCAAATACATTTTCTATTTGCATCACTTTGTTGTAAATTTCTTTTTGGTTATTATCATAATCACTAAGGTTATTTTGTTTCGGGTTTTTTCTAGTTGGCGAAACAAACTAAGTAGCCTATTTTTAATGCTTTGAAATACTTCCGGACTCATTTTTGAGCTCATTTATATCACCTCGGATTATTATAATTATATCATAGTCATTTTTAGTAATTTATAGTCTTTTATTTAATTCAAAAAGATCATCAAGCTGCATTGCTAAGTTAAAAATAGCCATTTGTTTAGGCAATAAATTTTCAGTTATAATATACCCGAACTAATTTTATCAAAATGAAAAAATAGACTTGCTCTATTTAATCCTTGATTTTGGCTTTAAGTAATAATGCGATCAGTGTTTTTAAAGTTTAATTTAGCTATTTTTGTTAATACATCATTGCCAAATGTTTGACATAGTTTTTGCCCAACTTCATCAACTATTTTGCTAGCACCTAAAGGAATATTAATTTTATATTTCGAACTCATTTCTGCCATTGCCTTTAAAAAAAGATAACGACTTATTATTGAAGCAGCAGCAACACTATAATATTTACTTTCGGCTTTAGTCTCAAAGGTAATATTAGTAACTTTTTCTTTTGCTTCTTTAATATGTTCAAAATATTTTTTGGGATAAACAAATTGATCCATGATAATTTTTTGATAGTCATATTGACCTTTTTTAATCAGCCCAACTAGAACTTTATTATGTAAAATCGCTTTTATCTTATTCATATTACAAGTTTCACTATATAATTCATTATACTTGGTATTATCTAGAATAAAAGTACAATAAGGAACTTTCTTCATTAATAAAGGGGCAATTTTTTTTATTTTACCATCATCTAAAACTTTTGAATCTTTAACACCTAAATCTTCCATAAATGAAATATCTTTTTTTGCTACATAGGCCGCAGTAACAACTACAGGACCAAAATAATCACCCGTTCCAACTTCATCAGAACCAATTGAACTAATGGCATGCATATAAAGATTAGAATCTTTTGTCTTATCCTTTTTTTTGTCATTTATGTCAATTACCCGGTTATTTAAATGTTTTTCCATATCAACCCAAAGATTAGCATCAACATCAGCACTAATGCCTTGAAACATTGCTTTTCCTGACTCATATAAAGTAATCACCGTATCAGCTTCAATCGCTTGAAAAACTGAGTAGGGGGGTTTATTTTCCCGAGTAATAGTTTGATAGTGTTTAATCATTTTTTGTTTAACATTGTCACTAACTTTGAAAACAATTGTCATGTTCTCACCTCGAAGCAATTATAACATGTTTTACTTTATCTTTGCGAAAAATTATTATATAATTAACACTAGAATAGGTTGGGATAAAATGCTTGGCAATTATTATATTATCGATATTATTATTTTCTTAATCCTAATTTGCGGGGCAATTATTGGCTTCAAACAAGGCGCCATTAAAACTGCGGCAAAATTAATCGGGACCTTTGGTGCTATTGTAGTAGCTTATTATCTTAAAAACCCAATCTCCGTTTTATTATACTCAAACCTGCCTTTTTTTGATTTTAAAGGATTGTTAAACGGCGTAAGCGTTTTAAATATTTTAGTATATGAGGCGATTGCATACTTATTAATTTTTCTAGTCTTATATTTTGTTTTTAAAGGAATTATTTTCTTTTCTGGAATCATTGAAAAAATTCTTAAAGCAACGATTGTTTTAGGTTTTATTTCAAAATTACTAGGTATCGTTGTTGGGGCTTTATCTGCCTATTTATTCATCTTCATATTAGCTTTTGCTTATAATCAATATGCCTTAATTAATGATTTAGATTATGGCAGTAAATATCAACCAGTCATTCTTAATGAAACTCCAATATTATCTAAAGGAGTAGAAAAAACGCAGAACAATTTAACAGAAATAATAAATTTAAAAGAAGATTATCAAAATACTGATAGCCGATTAGAATTTAATACTAAGGCTTTAACAATCTTATTGAAAAACAAAACCATTACTAAAACTTCGGCATCACAATTAATTGATAAAGGTAAAATAGTAATCAATGAAAATGATGCCGAAATCAAAAAATATTTAGATTAGGAGGAAGAAAGATGTTAAAAATATTAGGCGATGAAAATTTTCAAGATACAATTAGTAAAGGCTACTGGTTAGTTGACTTTTATGCTGATTGGTGTGGCCCTTGTAAAATGTTAGGCGAAGTATTAAAAGAGATTAATGAAATAGATATTTTAAAAGTTAATGTTGATACTCATCAAGCAATTGCTGCCCAGTTTGGCGTTATGTCAATCCCGACATTAGTTTTTATGCATAACGGCAAAATAGTAAAACAAGAAATGGGCTTTATTGCAGCTGATGAAATTAAGCGGATTATTACAGAAATAAAAAAAGTTAATTAATTAACTTTTTTTTATTACATCAATAGCAACTTGACGATAAGCTCTAATTAATCCCCCTAAGCCAAGTTTTATTCCCCCAAAATAACGAACAACAATAATTAATCTATTTTCTAAATGATGTTTTATAATAACATCTAGAATTGGCAGACCGGCGGTTAAAGATGGTTCCTTGTTATCGTTTTTCTTTACAATCGAACTGATTTGATAAGCAAAAGGAAAATGTTTTGCTTGAGGATGTTCTTTTTTTAATTGTCTAATTATTTCTTTTACCTCACTAGGATCATTAACTTGATAATAATAAGCAATAAACTTTGATTTTTTAACTGTTAAGTTAACTTTATTTAATAAATCCATTATTCCTCCATTTGAATTAATTATATCATTTTAGATGCAATAAAAGCTAAATAATAGTATACTTTTATTGGTGGTGATCTTATGCTTAAAGATAAATTATTACTTATTCCAAGCCTTCCTGGGTCATATCAAATGTATGATAAGAATGGCGTTATTATCTATATTGGTAAAGCTAAAGACCTCCATAAAAGGGTTTTGAGTTATTTTAATCGTCCCCAGCAAGGTAAGACTGCTAAACTAGTTAGTGAAATTACTGATATTAAATATTTGATTACTAATAGCGAAGTTGAAGCTTTAGTTTTAGAGCTGAACTTAATAAAAAAACATATGCCCAAATACAATATGATGTTAACGGATGATAAAAGTTACCCTTATATTGAATATATTAAAAAACCATACCCTCGTTTAAAAATATCCCGTTATTTAACTATTAAAAAAAATGAACATAAATTATTATTTGGACCTTATCCTAATGCTTATGCAGCTCGTCAAATAGTAAATGTTATTAACCGTTTATATCCCTTAAAAAAATGTTCTGGTAATCCTCGTGAAGTCTGCTTATTTTATCATATCAATGAATGTTTAGGTTATTGTCAAAAGAAGATTGATCAAGCTAAAATCCAAATAATGGAAAATGATATTTTAGCTTTCTTAAAAGGCAATGATGAAAAAGTTATTAATGAACTTAATAATAAAATGATTACTCAAAGTAATAATCTAAATTATGAAGCTGCTAGTGAACTTAAGAAAGATTTAGAATACTTAAAAGTATTACATATTCAACAAAAAGTTGAATTAAAAGATTTTGTTAACCGCGATATTATTGGTTACTATTATCAAAATGGTCTTTTATCAATCCATATTTTATTTTTAAGACATGGTAAAATTATTGGTAATCTAAATAAGATATTTAATGTAATTGATAATCATTTGGATGAATTAGAACTATATATAACTAAGTTTTATACAAAAAATGAAGTTCCTAACGAATTACTAATTGATCAAAGTCTTAACAAAGAATTACTAGCAACTATTACTAAAATAAGAGTGATTACCCCAATAAAAGGGACTAAATATAAGTTACTTGAATTAGCTAAAAAAAATGCTCAACACCATCTAGAAAACAACCTTGAAACTAGACAAAAAGATGAAGCCCGTTCTTGGCAAGCTAATGAAGAATTAAGATTACTTCTAAATCTTAATACCCTTAAGAAAATTGAAATTTTTGATAATTCGAATTTATTTGGTGATTATGCTGTTAGTGCCATGGTTGTTTACTACAATGGTCAACCAATGCGAAAAGATTATCGTAAGTATAAAATTAGTTTAGCTAAAAATGATGATTATAATACAATGAAAGAAGTTATTTACCGCCGCTATTATCGCTTATTAATTGAAAAGAAAGAACTACCTGATTTAATCTTAGTTGATGGTGGTCAAAATCAAATTAATGCGGCGTTAGATATAATTACTCAATTAAATTTAACAATTCCCGTTTATGGTTTAAAAAAAGATGATCATCATCAAACTAGTCAACTTGTTGATTGTTATAACCAATCTTTTGATATTGCCAAAAAGAGTGATTTGTTTTTTTATCTTTCAAGCATTCAAGATGAAGTTCATCGCTATACTATTTCTTTTCATCGTCAGATTAAAAGTAAAGGAAGTATTGCCAGTGTCTTGGAAAATATTCCCGGGATTGGTTTTAAAAGAAGACAAATATTATTGAAAAAATTTGGCAGTGTTAAAAAAATTAAGGAAAGCAGCGATGAAGAACTAAAAAAATATCTTCCCGAAAAGATTATTAATAACCTAAGAAAATATTTAGCTAATAATAAATAGAAAAAATTAGCTATTTATTGTATACTAAATTATGATAGGTGATGCGCATGAATAGATGTCAAAAAATTTTAACGACTGATAATATAAAAGTAGCCAGCAAATTAGGTGATTTTCTAAGCCCTGATTATCTTTATATTCCTGTTATTGCCCATTCAAAAATTTTTGTCAAAAATAAAGACAAAGTTTATAAAAATCAAGCTCTTTTAGAAAACAAAGAACGCCTAATTGCTTCACCAATTTCTGGCCAGGTAGTAGGTACATCTTTAATTACCATTGATAATAATCAACAAGTAAAAGGAATAATTATTGAAAACGATTTTAAAGAATTAATTAGAAACAAGAAACCAGCCCGAAAAGATATTACTAAATTAAGCTCTAGTGAGATTCTTGAATTAATTAAAAATTTTCAAATTACCGATAATCGAAATAATAATATGCTGATTAAAAAAATTGAGCGCCTTGAAGGAATTGATTATCTTTTAGTTAACGGTTTAGAAAACGAACCATTTGTATGCAATAAGGCAATGATATTAAATAATTTTGAAAACGAAATTTTAGATACAATCTCCTGTTTAGCAATTTGTTTTAACTTAAAAGAAACATTTATTACTATTAAAACAAATGATTCAACTAATGTTAGTAAATATAATAATATTATTGGGATGTATCCTGAAATTAGTCTTAAACTAATGCCTGATTTATATCCAATCGGTGATTATAAAATCTTAGAAAAGTATTTTATGACACTTGGAGTTGATAATTCAAAACTATTAATCCTAGACGTTGAAGATATTTTAAACATCTATAATGTCTTAAAAAGAAATCGCTTAGGAACGGAAAAAATAATTACTATTACTGGAAATGCCGTTTCCGATCCAAAAGTAATAAAAGTTAAAATCGGCACTAAATTAGTTGATGCATTAAAAGATTTTTCTATTAAACACTCAACCGATCTAGATTATATAGCTGATGGCGTAATGAAAGGAAATATTATCAATAATATTAATAATTATGTAATTAGCGATAAAACTAAAGCAATAATTATTAATTACAAAGTAGATAATCAGACAAGCTCTTGTTTAAACTGCGGCAAATGTAATGAGGTCTGTCCAATGAATCTTAATCCCCGCGAAAAAGACATAAGTAATCGTTGTTTAAAATGTAATTTATGTGCTTATTTTTGCCCAGCTAATCTTAAATTAAAACAAAGGGGAGATAATGATGAAAAATAAAATAGCACCATTCATCCATCATCAAATAACAACTAATAAAGTTATCATGAACTATTATTTAGTTATTTTAGTTCTTACGATGTTTAGCTTCTATAAAAACGGGATAGTATTATATAATAATGATTTAGTTGGTTTATTTGGTTTATTTAAACCAATAATTATTCCAATCCTTGGTTTAATTATCGGTTATAGTCTTGAAATTATAGATAAAGTCTTTATGCAAAATAAAAAAAAGATCATAATAAACTTCAGTGGTAATTCTTTTCTTCCTCTTTTTGGGGCATTAATTGGTTTAACAAGTTCAATTAACTTAAATATTTTCTTTTTAATCATTATAATTACAAGCGGATTACTTTTTTATAAGTACTTATCTTTTTGCCCCCGTTTAAATATTATCGCCGCTTCTAGGTTAATTGGTGCGTTTGGCCTGCTAATTATTAATAATTATTCTTATTTAAATCTTTATGAAAAAACAAAAACTTTTTCTTTCAATTTCTTTGATTTGATCATTGGTAAAGCATCTGGTAGTCTTGGTGCAACTAATATAATCTTATTAATCTTAATTTTAATCATCTTATCTACAACAAGTATTTACAAAAGATCAATTCCCTTAACAATTATCGCTAGTTTTACAATTACTAATTTTTTATTAATCTTAATTACAAAAGATTTTTCATTAATTAGTAATATAATTAAAAGCGAACTATTTTTTCTTAGTATTGTAATTGCTTCTTTACCAATGTTTAGTCCATATACCAAAAACGGTAAAATCCTTTTTGGTTTAACAATTGGAATAATCGGAGCAGTTGCTTCATTATACTTTTCTGCTCATGAAGGTTTATATTTAACGGTCTTAATTATGTCTTGTAGTTCAAACCTCTTTGATTTAATTAGTAATAAAAAGTTAAAAAGATAGACTTTTTAGTCTATTTTTTTTATAATTTGAGAGAAGAGGGCAATAAAATGAAGATTCAAGATTTTGATTATAATTTACCAAGCGAATTAATAGCGCAGACACCACTAGCCGTTAGAAGTGATTCTCGGCTTTTAGTTATGGACCGTCATACTGGGGCAATTGACCACCAACACTTTAATCAAATTGTAAATTATTTAGATCCATCTGATGTTTTAGTCCTTAATGATACAAAAGTTATTCCTGCTAGATTAATTGGCTACAAGGAAATTACTAGAGCTCAAATTGAACTGCTCTTATTAAAAAATATTGCTGGACAAACCTGGGAATGTTTAGCAAAACCAGCAAAAAGATTAAAAGTTGGGACAATTATCACTTTCGAAAAAAACCTAAAGGCCCAAGTTACAACCTTGCTAAACGATGGGTTAATTAGGGTAGAGTTAATTTATGAGGGTAATTTATATGAAATCCTTGATCAAATTGGGCAAATGCCTTTACCACCATATATTCATCAACAATTAAATAATAATGATCGTTATCAGACAATCTATGCTAAAAATATTGGCAGTGCTGCTGCTCCAACCGCCGGCTTTCACTTTACTCCAGAATTATTAAACCAAATTAAAGAAAAAGGGATAACAATTCTTCATATTACTTTACATGTTGGGTTAGGAACTTTTAGACCGGTTCAAGTAACTAATATTGAAGATCATATTATGCATGCTGAATATTATGAAATGAGTTCAGCTGTTGCTGAGGCATTAAATAAAGCAAAAAAGGATAAAAAAAGGATTATTGCGGTTGGGACAACCTCTGCTCGAACACTAGAGGCAGTAATGCAAAAAAACAACCAATTTAAAGCTGGTTATGATGAAACTGATATCTTTATTTATCCTGGTTATAAATTTAAGGCAATTGATGCCTTAATTACTAACTTTCATCTACCAAAAAGCACTTTATTAATGTTAGTTTCAGCTTTGGCTGGAAAAGAAAATATTTTAAGAGCTTATGATGAAGCAATTAAGCAAAAATATCGTTTTTTCTCCTTTGGGGATGCGATGTTTATTAAGGGAGATAGAAATGAAGATTGATTATCGATTATTAAAAACTGAAAAAAATACTGCTGCGAGACTAGGGGAAATTAAAACCAATCATGGGACTTTTGAAACCCCAATGTTTATGCCGGTTGGAACCCAAGCAACCGTCAAAACGCTTGCTCCAGAGGAAATAATTGCAACTAAAGCCGGAATAATATTAGCTAATACTTATCATTTATGGATTCGCCCTGGTGAAGAGTTAATTGCTAAAGCTGGCGGTTTACATCAATTCATGAATTATCATGGCCCAATTTTAACTGATAGTGGTGGCTTTCAAGTTTTTTCTTTAGCTACACCAAAAGATATTACCGAAGAAGGGGTAAAATTTAAAAATCATCTTAATGGTGATGCTTTAATTCTAACACCGGAAAAATCTATTAATATTCAAAATAAATTAGCTAGTGATATTGCCATGAGTTTTGATGAATGTGTTGGCTATCCTGCCAGTCTAGATTATCTGAAACAAAGTGTTGAACGCACAATTCGTTGGGCAATAAGAGGAAAAAATGTTTTTACTAATCCAACCCAATCATTATTTGGGATTGTTCAAGGTGGTGAAGATCCAGAACTTCGTGAATACTGTGCTAAAGAAATAGTTAAGATTGGTTTTGATGGTTATGCCATTGGAGGGACAAGTGTTGGTGAACCAAAGGAAATAATGTATAAAATGGTTGAATACTCAACTAAGTTCCTTCCGACTGATAAAGTCCGCTATTTAATGGGAGTTGGCGATCCGATTGATATAATTGAAAATGTTATCAGAGGCGTTGATATTTTTGATTGTGTTAGTCCAACTCGTTTGGCTAGACACGGTCACGCTTATACTTCTTGGGGAAAAATTAATCTTAAAAATGCCCAATATAAAGAAGATTTTTCACCCCTTGCAAGTGATTGTGATTGTTATACTTGCCAAAATTATACCAAAGCTTATCTTCGACACTTGATAACAGCTAACGAAACCTTGGGGGCCCGCTTACTATCAATTCATAATATTCGTTTTCTTACTAACCTAACAGAACAATTGCGCTTTGCTATTAAGAATGATACAATATTAGCATACAAAGATATGTTTGTTAAAAAGTATTATGGTGGTGAAGCTAGTGAATCAAAATAAATTACTTCTAATAATTTTTGTTATTGCTTTAGCCTTAATTATTGGAATTGAAGCTGTAATTATTGTAAATAATAACCATCAACAAAAACTATATAATTCAGCTGTAGCAAAAATAAATGAAAAAGCATTAGCTTGTTACCGGGCTAAAATATGTCAAAATTCAACAATTACCTTGAAAGAATTATATGATTATAAGTATTTAAAAACAATGGCTAATCCTAAGACCAAAGAAATTTTTAATCCCGATTCTTATGTTGTAATTGTTAATAATAAAACAAAATTTACGCTTGTTGAATAGATAATTGGTGATAATGATGGAAGATTTAAGATTCAAGTCTTTAAACGAATTATATCTTCGGGTTTATCCCGCCTTAGAAGCAAAACATCACGAATTAGAGATGTTAGGTATCAAGTCAATTTCTGCCAATAATATTTGGGATTTTTTAAAAGCCAAAAAATGGTTAACGGCTAAAAGTTTAACCTTAAATGAAGTTGTCGATGATATTTTATACCTTGACTTAGATGCTATAACAAACTTTCAGATTGATCAAAAAAGTTAGGACGGTTTTAATAATGGAAGAGAAGATTACTTTTGATCTTTTAGAGCAAAAAATAAGAAGTTTTATTAAAAATAATGATGATTTAGAAAGAATTAATAAAGCTTATTATTTTGCTTTAGATAAACATAAAAATAGACAGCGTCAAAACGGCGATGATTACATTTTACATCCGATAAATGTTGCAAATATTCTAGTTGATTTAAAC
Organism: uncultured Muribaculaceae bacterium; assembly: GCA_964435635.1. GTDB lineage: Bacteria > Bacillota_I > Bacilli_A > RF39 > UBA660 > DAOOOU01. Next base: position 6,047 of record CAYSZU010000006.1, on the reverse strand, counting down.
GTTGATGCTGAAACAATTATTGCGGCTTTAATCCATGAGACAATTAATCATGGTACTGCTAGCCAAGAAGAAATTAATACTGAATTTGGCGAAGCTACTGGTAAATTAATTCAAAGTGTTAGTCGGATTAACAAATTAGAATTAGCCAATAATAAAGAATCATCAGCTATTTACTTAAGAAAAGTTCTAGTTGGAATGGCAGAAGATGTTCGGGTATTAATTATTAAACTAGCCGATCGACTTCATAATATGAGAACAGCTTATGTTTTACAACCGGATATTCAAAAGTTTAAAGCTAATGAAACAATGAACGTTTTAATCCCAATAGCTCATCGGCTAGGAATTAATTCAATTAAAAGTGAATTAGAAGATCTTTGCCTAAGATATTTAGAACCAGAGGCTTATGAAGAGATTGTTGCCAAACTAGCAAGTAGTCAAAAAGAAATGAATGACTATATAAACAATATGAAAGCCGAAATATCTGACATCTTAAGTGAACATGATATTAGTTTTTCTTTAAAAGGTCGCGTTAAAAGTGTTTTTAGCATTTATCAGAAATTACAAACCGGTCGTAAATGGAATGATATTTATGATATTTTAGCTTTGCGAGTATATGTAGAAAAAGAAAGCGATTGTTATTTAGCAGTCGGTCTTATTCATGCCAAATTTAGACCAATTCCAAAAAGGTTTAAAGATTTTATTGCCATGCCAAAATCTAATATGTATCAAAGTCTTCATACAACAGTCTTTGGTATTGAAGGAAAATTATTCGAAATTCAAATAAGAACTTATGAAATGGATGAAATTGCCGAAAAAGGAATAGCATCCCATTGGTCATATAAAGAACATGAATCAAAAAATATTCAAAACATAATGGAACAAAAATTAGAAATGTTTCGAAATTTAATTGAGGCTAGTAATCAAGAAACAACAACAGACCTTGAATTTGAAAGTAATATTAACAAAGAGTTTTTTTCCGACTTAATTTATTGTTTTACCCCAAAAGGTGATGTTGTTGAGCTCCCAAAAGATAGTACTCCAATCGATTTTGCTTATCGAATTCATTCCCAAGTTGGAGAAAGAACTTCAGGAGCAATTGTCAATGATAATATTGTAACATTAGATCATAAATTAAGTGATGGTGATATAATTAATATCCTTACTTCAAATAATAACGGGCCAAAAAAAGACTGGTTGAATTTTGTTGCGACTAGTCAAGCTAAAAATAAAATAAAAGCTTATTTCAGTAAAAAAGATAAAGATAATTATATTGAAAAAGGAAAATTACTTATTCAAAAAGAACTTAGAAGACTTAAAGTAACAACTAATGATTTTTATGATAATAAAAATGTCGAGAAAATTCTAAAAGACTTAAAACTAAATGATCTTGATGAATTGTATCTTGCCGTTGGTGCCCTGCGCTTTACCGCCGGTTATGTAATAAACCTAATGCATAATGATAAGCAAGACGTAGCTGATATATTCCTTAAAAAGATTAATGCAAATAAAGATCATAAACACCTTTATAATAAAGATATCTTAGTAAATAATTTTGATGATATTTTAGTTTCAATTGCGCAGTGTTGTAAACCAATTAAAGGTGATAAAATAATAGGCTATATTACAAAAGGCAAGGGCATAGTTGTTCATCATCAAAATTGTCCAAATGTTATAAATGGCGGAGAACAATTAATTGAAGTAGCCTGGAATGAAAAAATTAGTGAAAATTATTATACTGATATTATAATTGATGTTGATTTAGGTAAAAATTATTTACTTGATATTGTGACCCTTGCTAGTCTTAAAAATGTTTTTTTTGGTAATATTACTACTATCGAAAAAGATAATCGCTTGACTTATTTAATTAATGTTAAAGTAACTAAACCAGAAGATTTAGAAAGCTTTTTACAAGATTTAAATAATAAAAGCTATATCAAATTAGCCGAAAGAACGAAAAAATAATGCGGGTTATTATTCAAAGAGTTACTGAAGCAAGTGTTACAGTAAATCAAAAAATAATTAATAAAATTAATCAAGGTTATCTTATTTTTGTTGGCTTTAATAAAAATGATACTAAAGAAAAAATTCCTTGGCTAAGTAATAAAATTCTGACTTTAAGAATCTTTAGTGACGAAAAAAATCTAATGAATCGCAATATCATTGATGTTCAAGGCGAAATTTTAATTATTAGTCAATTCACCTTATATGCCAATGTAAATAATGGCAAGCGACCTTCCTTTGATCAAGCCTTAAATAGTCAAGAAGCCAAAATTTTATACGATCTTTTTATTGCTTCCTTAAGCCAACAAATAACAACTAAAGCTGGAGTTTTTGGGGCGGATATGAAAATTAATTCAATCAATAATGGCCCTGTAACGATTATTATTGACGCAGATTAAAATAATTTTATTATTAACTAATAATAGTTAACATGTAAAAAGTATGATAAAATATATAAAGTAGCGAGGTGCAATATGTACTCATTAGAAGATAAAAAAAAGAAAAGAAAGATTTTAGAAATTATTGGGGTTGTAATAATTCTCCTTTGGGTTTTATTATTCTTAATAGATTATTTTCGTTATGATAATAATAAAAAACCATTAATTGTTTTTAAAACAAATTCAACTAAATTTGTTGATGGAACAGTTACAGAATATTATTCCTTAGGCTATGTTTACCGCGAATATAAAAGAAGAGCAATTGGGACAATCGAATTAGCTCCCTTTTGGCAAAAAATGCAAAGACCAGTTCCAATCGATGACTTTCCAATCACCTTCAAAGGCTACAATGTTCCTGATAATGATAGTTTAGAAATTAAATATAAAGGCCTAATTTATTTTTATAACGAACAAGATTTGGTCGGTACTTATAAATGTCTTAATACTAAAACAGCTTGTGATATTGCAGTTAGTGGGGAAGATAAATATAATATTAAATCATTTGATCCTTTAAATGCCTTAGCCGTGGCTCCTTCTTTTTATGTTTTCGATCAAAATTATGCCTTTATTGATGATTCTTTTGAACAACCTCACGCTAATAAAGTGCAATATAAGAGAACTATCTATTTATTTAATATTAAAAAGAATAAAATTATTGCCGAATATGCTGATATCAAATATAGCGTTGTAAATACCGAAAATGAATTTGCAAGTAGCGTAGATAATAATTTTATTGTAATGAATAAAAGCAAAAAGTGGGGCATTGTTAATATTAAAGATGGCAAAATTAAAGAAGTATTACCTTTTGAATATGAATCGATTAATTATAATCAAAATACTGGCTACTATATCTTGAAAAAAAATAATTGGTTTATTATAAAAGATTTAACAACCAAAGAAATTATCGGTGACTTCATTGAGCCAATTATTAATCTTTATGAAGATGAAGAACGCTTAATTGTTCAAGCTGTAATTAACCCCGAATTACCAACATTCTCCTATAAAGTATCATTAGTTGATGGAACAGAAATACTAAATAATCCTGATATTATTCAGTTAGCGTTTCATAGCGGTTTTATAACTTATGTAACTAGCGATTTATTCTTAACCATTATTGATTACAATGGACAGAAACTAATTAATGATAAGATTAAACTATATTTTAATACATTTCTAACTAGTGAAGAGGCTTTAGCGGCTTATAAGGTTGAGCTTTTACCAGATGTTAAACAAGTTTATATTACTATTCCAAGAAGTAATGCTATTACTTCTAGTTATGATACATATTATTATAATTATGAGACTTGGGTTCTTGTTAGCAAATCAGATAGCTAACAGCTAAATAATTGATTGACGGCAAGCAAAGATAATAGTATAATTAGGATATATTTTCTAATTGAAAGACAAATTATTTAGGTTAGTTATGCAAGAGAAGACTAGATGGTGCGAATGTCTCGTAATAATAAATGAAAAACATCTTTCTTTAGTTAGAAACGCTACTATTAGCGATAAAGCATTGAGAGTACCTAGTAAAGTAAGGTGGCACCGCGCATTATTGCGTCCTTACGTATTGCTAGGTTTTTTGTTTAGAAAGAGGGATTTTAATGATAATTAAACCAAAAGGAACCTATGATATTTATGGGTTAGAAAGTAAAAAATGGCAATATGTGAATAATTTAATTGATACATTATGTGAAAAATATAATTATTCATTAATTAGAACACCAATTTTTGAAGCAACCGAGTTATTTCATCGCGGGGTATGTGAAACAACTGATATTGTTAAAAAAGAAACATATGATTTTATTGATCGTGGTAATCGTGGGATGACCCTTCGCCCAGAAGGAACAGCTGGAGTAATTAGAAGCTATATTGAAAATAAAATGCATGGTGATCCAAATCAACCAATCAAGTTTTATTATAATGGAACAATGTATCGTTATGAAAGACCACAATCAGGTCGTGATCGTGAACTAACTCAATTTGGAATTGAAGTATTAGGGACAAACGATCCTAGTATTGATGCTGAAATCATAAGCCTACCGGTTACTTTATTAAAAATCCTTGGTTTAAAAGGAATAAAAGTAAATATAAATACCTTAGGTGATGATGAATCAAGAAATAACTATCGGGCAGCCCTTATTAAATATTTTGCCCCACACATAACTTCTTTATGTGAAGATTGTCAAGCTAGATATTTAAATAACCCTCTAAGAATCTTAGATTGTAAAGTTGATGCGAATAATGAGTTACTTAAAAACGCACCAATAACGCTTGATTATTTAAATGAAGCATCAGCTGATCGTTTTAATAAAGTTAAACATTATTTAACTCTATTAAAAATTGAATATAATATTGATCCACGCATTGTTCGTGGCTTAGATTATTATAATCATACTGTTTTTGAAATTGAAGCAACAGTTAAAGATTTTGGCTCTAATAATGTTTTAGCTGGTGGTGGTCGATATAACTCTTTAGTTGCCAACTTAGACGGCCCCCAAACTGATGGAATGGGATTTGCCATGGGCGTTGGCCGCTTAATTTTAGCTTTAGATAAAGAAGAAATTAAGTTAGATATTAATGAAACAATTGACTGCTTTATTATGTATGTTAATGACGAAGAAAAAGAAGAGGCTGTTTTATTAACCCAAAGTTTACGCGTAAATGGTTTCATTACCGAAATGGAATATACGAATCGGGCGCTTAAAAATCAATTTAAGCAAGCCGAAAGACTAAAAGCTAAATATCTAATTATTTTAAATAGTGAAGATTTAAAAAATAATATTGTTACAATAAAAGATAGTATAACTAAGGAAGAAACTAAATTACCAAGAGCTAAAATAGTTGAATTCCTTGATTCAAAAGTATAAGGAGAAGATATAATGAAAAAATATAACAACGGAATGTTTAGAACAAAAGATATTGACCAAGAATATACCGTATATGGTTGGGTTAATAAAAGACGCGATATGGGCGGGGTTATTTTTATTGACTTACGAGATCGTTCTGGTTTATTACAAATTGTTTTTAACCGTGAATTTCTAAAAGATGATTTTAAAAAAGCTGAATCATTAAAAAACGAATACTGTATTAAAGTTAAAGGACAGCTAAACAAAAGAGGCGAAGGCTTAATAAATCCTAATTTACCAACCGGTGAAGTTGAATTAATGGTTGAAGAATTAGAAATAATTAGTGAGTGTGCAACCTTGCCATTCAATATTTATGAAGATAAAGATATTAATGAAAACATTAGTTTAAAATATCGTTATTTAGATTTAAGAAGAGAAAAGCTACAAGAAAATATTATAACTAGACATAAAATAACCCAAGCTGCCCGTCAATTTTTAAATCAAAACGAATTTTTAGAAATTGAAACGCCAATTTTATGTAAAAGTACTCCTGAAGGAGCTCGTGATTATATTGTTCCTTCACGGATCAATAACGGTTCTTTTTATGCCTTACCCCAATCACCACAACTATTTAAACAATTATTAATGATTTCGGGTTTTGAAAAATATTATCAAATTGCTCGTTGTTTTCGTGATGAAGACTTAAGGGCTGATCGTCAGCCAGAATTTACTCAAATCGATTTAGAAATGAGTTTTGTTG